>DASUJJ010000423.1:0-19135 GCA_036279335.1 Dyella sp. | reverse complement strand
AGGAACGGCAGGTTGCGCGCGCCGTAGTAGCTCACCGAGGGCAGCCCCAGCCGCAGGGCCGCAAGCAGCGCCACGGTACCGCCCCAGCAGTAGCCGACCGCGCCGATCCGGCCGGCCGAGGCGATCGCTTCGGCGGCGCTGGCCACGTCCTCCACGGCGCGTTCGAGTCCCAGCTCGGTGACCAGCGCCTTGCCGCGCTGCATGCCGCTGTCGTCGTAGGGGAGCTCCAGGCCGCTTTCCAGGTGGTCGAAGAACGCCGGGGCGATCGCCGTGTAACCGGCCGCCGCGAAGCGGTCGGCGACGTCGCGGATATGCGCGGTGACGCCGAAGATTTCCTGGATCACCACCACGCCGCCCTTGGGCTTGCCCTCGGCCCTGGCCAGATAGCCGCCGATGCATTGCGTGCCGCCTGTGGGAACGTTGATGGGTTGGCCCATGAGGTTTTCTCCTGAAGTGCGCCTGCGATATCGCTCGATTGTATCGGCCGAGGGCCGGGCGGCAGGGAGCAGGGAATGTGAAGGATGCGCGCGTAGGCCGTTCCTCGCCCCCTGGCAGGGTTCACTGCGGTGGATCGGAGCGGGTGGGCTGAAGCCCGCCCTGCGCCCGCCCGGCCCCGGTTTTCCCGTTCCCCTATAATTGGCCGTTTAACCAGCACTTTCCGGTAGCACTCCATGTCGCAGGCTTCCCCCAAGATCGGTTTCGTCAGCCTCGGTTGCCCCAAGGCGCTGGTCGATTCCGAGCGCATCCTCACCCAGCTCAAGGTGGAGGGTTACGAAATCGTGCCCAGCTACAACGCGGCCGACGCGGTGGTGGTGAACACCTGCGGCTTCATCGACTCGGCGGTGCAGGAGTCGCTGGACGCGATCGGCGAGGCGCTGCACGAGAACGGCAAGGTGATCGTCACCGGCTGCCTGGGCAAGCGCGAGGCGCTGATCCGCGAGGCCTACCCGGACGTGCTCTCGATCAGCGGCCCGCAGGACTACGCCAGCGTGATGAGCGCGGTGCACACCGCACTGCCGCCGTCGCGCAACAAGTTCCTCGATCTGGTGCCGCTCGGGCGTCTTGACGCCCGAGGTGACGACTCGGTCGGGGTGAAGCTCACGCCCAAGCACTACGCCTACCTGAAGATTTCCGAAGGCTGCAACCACCGCTGCAGCTTCTGCATCATTCCCTCGATGCGCGGCGACCTCGTCTCGCGCCCGGTCGACGAGGTGCTGCGCGAGGCCGAGCGGCTGGTGAAGGGTGGCGTGAAAGAGCTGCTGGTGATCTCGCAGGACACCAGCGCCTACGGCGTGGACGTGAAGTACGCCGAGCACCCGTGGCGCGACAAGGCCTACCGCACGCGGATGACAGAGCTGTGCGAAGGCTTGTCGGAGCTGGGCGTGTGGACGCGTCTGCACTACGTCTACCCGTACCCGCACGTGGACGAGCTGATGCCGCTGATGGCCGCGGGCAAGATCCTTCCTTACCTCGACATCCCGTTCCAGCACGCCAGCCCGCGCATCCTCAAATTGATGAAGCGCCCGGGCAACATCGACAAGACGCTGGAGCGCATTCGCAACTGGCGCAAGGTGGTGCCGGATCTGACCATCCGCAGCACCTTCATCGTGGGATTTCCCGGCGAGACCGACGCCGAGTTCGAGGAACTGCTCGACTTCCTGCGCGAGGCCGAGCTCGATCGCGTCGGCGCGTTCACCTATTCGCCGGTGGACGGCGCCCGCGCCAACGAGCTGCCCGATCCGGTGTCCGAGGAGCTGAAGGAAGATCGCCTCGAGCAGTTCATGGCGGTGCAGGCGGAGATCTCCGCCGCCAAGCTGCAGCGCAAGATCGGCCGCACGATCACCGTGCTGGTTGACGAGGCAAATGAAGCGGGCGCGGTGGCACGCTCGTCGGCTGATGCGCCGGAGATCGATGGCACGGTGCTCATCGCCGACGGCCAGAAGCTCAAGCCCGGCCAGTTCGTGCAGGTGCTGGTGGAAGCGGCCAGCGAGCACGACCTGCACGCCCGCCTGGCCCAGCCCGTGCTGCCGGTGGTGTGAAGCGGCAGCGCTACCTCGCCCCGGCGCGCGAGGCGGTCGATCCGGCCGCGTTCGCGGCGCCGCCGCTGGTCGACTGGTGCGAGTACGACGCACTGCTGCGTGGCCCGCACTGGCCCGCGATCGATGACCTCAACGTGCGGCGCCACGATGCAGCCATGCCGCACTTCGCCGCACAGGATGCCGCGCTGCTCGCCGACGGCCTGCACTACGAGCAGCGCATTGCCGAGCGCGGCCTGGTCGCCACCCGCGAGCGCAACTGGCACGACCTGTTCAACGCGCTGGTGTGGCTGCGGTATTCCGCGCTCAAGGCCGCGTTGAATCGCCGTCAGGTGCGCGAGATCGCCCGCATGGGTCCGCGCCAGCGTTCGCGTCCGCAGTACGCCATGACCCACTTCGATGAAGCCGGGGTCATCGTGCGCGTGGCCGATCCGGCGCTGCTGGCGCTGTGGGATGCGCACAACTGGCACGGCCTGTTCTGGCGCGAGCGCGCGGCGTGGATCGACGGCCGCATCGCGGTGACGGTGTTCGGCCACGCGCTGCTCGAACACGCGCTGGTGCCCGGCAAGCTGCTGGTGGGCAAGGCGCTGGTGTTCGCGGCCGGCGTGCACGTGCCGATGGAGGATCTCGTCCACGCCGCGGCGGCAGCGATCGAGGCCGGCGCCGCGCTCAACGATCCGCTGGAACTGCGCCCGCTGCCGCTGTCGGGCATTCCCGGCTGGCATGCCGACAACGGCGAGGAAGCGTTCCATCGCGCGGCGCCGTGCTACCAGCCGCGCCGCGCCGGGCGCGACTATCCGCCGGCGCTGCGCTTGCCCGCGTAGCGGTGCATCAGTCGGGGTAATCGACGGCCAGCACGGCGAACGCGGTGAGGCCGCCGGGCAGCTCGGCGGAGAATTCGTCGTCCACGCGTTTCTTCAGCACCGCGCGGGCGAGCGGAGAGTCGATGCTGATCCAGCCGAGCTTGGCGTCGGTCTCGTCGGGGCCGACGATGCGGTAGCGCAGGATCTCGCCGCTGGCGAGGTTTTCCAGCTCGATCTGCGCGCCGAAGAACACCGCGTCGCGGTCCGAGGGCGCGCCTTCGGCCACCTTGAGCGCGGGGATGCGCTTGCTGAGATAACGCACGCGGCGGTCGATCTCGCCGAGCTGCTTCTTGCGGTAGGTGTATTCGGCATTTTCCGAGCGATCGCCTTCGGCCGCGGCGGCAGCCAGTGCCCTGACCACCTCGGGACGAAGCGTGCTCCACAGATGGTCGAGCTCGGCCTTCAGGCGGTCGAAGCCGGCGCGCGTGATGATCGCCGTCGATGTGGGCGACGGCGGACGCCAGCGGCTCATGCGCGTGCCCCGCCCTGCAGCTGGCGGATGCGCGCGAGCAGTTCGCCGTGCTGCGGATGGTCGGCCCAAGCGCCCGCCACGCGACCGAGCAGCACGCTCGCTTCCATCGGCTGGCCGTCGGCCTCCAGTTCGCGCGCGGCGATCAGCGCCACCGCGGGCGCGCGGGCGTCGCGCGGCCAGGCGGCCAGCCAGCCGCGACAGAGCTTCAGCGCGGTGCGGCGCATGCCGCTGCGCGCGGCCAGTTCCGCCAGCGCACCCGCGTTGCCGGGGTCGTCGGGGAGGAACTGCGGATCGATCGCCACGCAGTCCTGCAGCATCGCCAGCGCCTTGCGCGGCTGGTCGTTCGCCATCAACGCGGCGATACGGATCTGCCCGTGCACCAGCAGCGCGTCGGTGAGGTTCTGCCGGCGCAGCAGGTCGCGGTAGGCCTGGTGCATATCGGCGGGCGCCTCGCGATCCTGCAGGCGTGGCACCAGCAGCTGGATCGCGGCCATCGGGTCGCGCGTGGCCAGTTCCCTGGCGAGATCGAGCAGGTGCTGGTCGTCGTTCTGGCCAAGCGCCTCGGCCAGCACCTCGGCTTCCGGGGTGAGGCCGAACTGCTCGTGGCGCTGGTGGATCATCGCGCCCATCAGGTGGAAGCCGAGCACGATCAGGTAGCTGTAGGCGAAGGCGAACAGCGGCAGCGAGATCAGGCGCGGCAGCTGCGCCGTGACCAGCGAGGCAAGCACCGCGAGCGCGCCGACGGCCACGTTGATCGCCACCGGCAGCAGATAGGCCCAGCCGAAGCGACGGATCACTTCGCCCCAGTGCAGCGGATTGAGCGCGAGCAGCAGGTTGCCGTCGAAGGCCAGCGCCATGTCGATCGCCGGCAGCACCAGCGCCACTGCCAGCAGGGTGGGCCAGAACAGCGATGGCGAGTAGAACGGCATGGCCAGGCAGAGGGCGGCCGCGACCACGTGCACGATGGTCAGGCCCCAGGCGGCGCGGTCGCTGTCGCCCCGACCGACGTCGGGCGGCTCGGCAAAGCCGTTGGCCGTGTGGGTCAGGCACTCGGCGGCGTAGCGCCAGGTTGCGCCCCACGCCAGCAGGCTGCCTGCGACGCCCAGGACCGGCAGCAGGCCCACATAGTGGAACAGCGCCAGCGCCACCAGCGTAGGCAAAGCCGCGCCGCGCAGCGGGTAGCCCAGCCCATCGACGAAGCGCTGGCCCAGCGGCATCGCTGGATCGACCACCTCCACGCGGGAACGGGCCGCTCTCAACGCCTGCCGCCAAAGATGCCGCCCAGCACGCCGCGCAGGATCTGCCGGCCGAGCTGGCTGCCCACCGTGCGCACGGCCGACTTGCCCAGCGCCTCGATCATGCCCTGCCGGCGCTTGGTGCCAAACAGCGCATCGTGCACGGCCCCGCCCCAGGCCGAGCCGGGCGTGCCAGCGGTGGAGGGCGCGCTGGTGGCGACCGTTGCGGCGTCGGCGGCTTTTTCCTGCGCGCGGGCGGCGAGCTTCTCGGCCGCCGACTCGCGGTTGACCGTGGTGTCGTACTTGCCACCCACCGGCGAGCGCATCCGCACCGTCTGGCGCTCCTCGGCCGTGATGGCGCCGATGCGGCAGCACGGCGTGGTCACCAGCACCTGCTGCACCGGTGCGGGCACGCCGCCGTCGCCGAGCGTGGAGGCCAGCGCCTCGCCCACGCCGAGCTGGGTGATCGCCGCCACCACGTCGAGCTTGGGGTTGACGACGAAGGTTTCCGCCGCGGCCTTCACCGCTTTCTGGTCGCGCGGGGTGAAGGCGCGCAGCGCGTGCTGCACGCGGTTGCCGAGCTGGCCGAGGATCTCGCCGGGCACGTCGTCCGGGTTCTGCGAGCAGAAGTACACGCCCACGCCCTTGGAGCGGATCAGCCGCACCACCTGTTCCACGCGCTGGCGCAGCGCGGGCGGGCAGTCGTCGAACAGCAGGTGCGCTTCGTCGAAGAAGAACACCAGCTTGGGCTGATCCAGGTCGCCCACTTCCGGCAGCTGCTCGAACAGCTCCGACAGCAGCCACAGCAGGAAGGTGGAGTACAGCTTGGGCTTCATGATCAGCTGGTCGGCGGCCAGCACGTTGATCACGCCGCGGCCGCTCATGTCCTGGCGCATCAGGTCGACCAGGTCGAGCGCCGGCTCGCCGAAGAACTGGTCGGCGCCGTCCTGTTCGAGCTTCAGCAGCGAGCGCTGGATCGCCGCGATGCTCGTGGGGCTGATCAGGCCGTACTGGGCCGAGATCGCCTTGGCGTTCTCGCTGGCCGAGGACAGCATGCTGCGCAGGTCGGCCAGATCGAGCAGCAGCAGGCCCTCGTCGTCGGCGACCTTGAACACCACCTCGAGCACGCCCTGCTGGGTGTCGTTGAGCTCCAGCACGCGGCCGAGCAGGGTGGGGCCCATCTCGCTGATAGTGGCGCGCACCGGATGGCCGAGCTTGCCGTAGAGGTCCCAGAACACTACCGGGTTGGCCTGCGGCTTCCAGTCGGTGAGCTTGAGTTTGTCCAGCCGCGCCTTGAGTTTTTCACCCGCTTCACCGGCAGCCATCGCCAGTCCGGCCAGGTCGCCCTTGGCATCGGCCAGGAAGCAGGGCACGCCGAGGCGCGAGAAGCCTTCGGCCAGCACCATCAGCGAGACCGACTTTCCGGTGCCGGTGGCGCCGGCGATCATGCCGTGGCGGTTGCCGTAGCGCGGGTCGAGGCTGACGCTGGTGGAATCGTTGCGGCCGATCAGGATCGAAGTCATGGCGCGGTCTCTCGCGTGGCGAAGCCCCGATTCTAACCACCGGCCGCGCCGTTCATTGAGTCCGCTGCCCCGCGGGGCTATGGTGTTTGTTTCGCCTCTGCCGAAGTTGCTCATGTCCGTGCGTTTGCCGCTGTACCGTTCGCTCTCCCTCGCTGTCCTCACCCTGCTGGCCGGATGTGCCAGCGCCCCCGGCAAGGCCCCCGTGTCCTCCTCGCTCAACGCCCTGTACGGCCAGCTCGATGCGGCCAGCAAGGGTTACGAGCACGCCCTGCAGCAGGCGCGCGAGGGCGATGACGAGGCTTCGCAGAAAACCCTGGTCGCCTCGCTCGACCAGCTGAAGAAGGCGTCGGCACAGTGCGACAGCACGCCCGGCTGCGAGCCGCAGCGGTTCTACGCGGTGTTCGATCGCCTGTTGCGCCTGAAGGACGGCAGTGCCATCGGTGACGAGGGTCTGCAGACCGCCGGCGAGTCGGCCTCACCGGAGGGTCCGGCGGTGGGCGCGGCCAGCCTGCCGCAGGCCCAGCGCAGCGTGACCCTGCTGCACGGGCAAAAGCTGTCCGAGCTGATCGCCATGAACGGTCCGGTCAAGGCGGCGCTGGAGATGTGGCTGACCCAGTGGCGCCCAAACCTGATGGATGCGTGGGTCAACTATCAATACCTGCGTTTCGAGATGTGGCCGCAGTACCAGAAGGCCGACCTGCCCGAAGCGGTGCTGTTCGGCATCCTGGCCAAGGAATCCGGCGGCAAGGTGCACGCGGTGTCGCGCTCGGGCGCAGCCGGGCCGCTGCAGTTCATGTACGCCACCGGCGTGCGCTTCGGGCTGAACAGCGACAGCGGCTTCGATACGCGGTTCGACCCGGCCGAGTCGGCGCGCGCCAACGCGGAGTACCTCAACGAGCAACTGCGCGTGTTCAACGACAATCTCGAACTCACGCTGGGAGCCTACAACGGCGGCGAGGGGCGCATGCGCCGGATCGCCGGCGATCGCCCCGGTGTGAGCTTCTACGATCCGTCGGTGTACAACGAGCTGTCGCAGGAGACCCGCGACTACGTGCCGTCGGTGCTGGCGGCGGCATGGCTGTTCCTGCATCCGCAGAGTTACAACCTGCGCTTCCCCAAGGTCGATGGCCGGCCCGGGCAGGTGACGCTCAAGCGCGCCGCCTCGCTCTCCGAACTCACCGTATGTCTGGGCAATGCGGGCGACATGCCGGAAGGTTGGTTCCGCACGCTGCGCAACCTCAATCCCCGCCTCGATCCGGAGTCGCAGCAGCCGGTGGGCACCACGCTGCATCTGCCCAAGGCGCTGGAGGCGGCATACGCCTCGCGTTGCGTGGATGGCCCATGGCCGATCCTCGCCGCTGACCTGCACAATGCCGTGGTACCCCGGCCGTCGGAAGCGGCGCCCGCGCCGCGGCGTGCGGCGACGTCATCGAAGGGCAATCGCCGTTACCGGGTGCGCCGGGGCGACACGCTGATCAGCATCGTGCATCGGCTGCATTGTTCCAGCGTGCGCGAAGTGGCCGAGGCCAACCAGCTCGATCGTCACCAGATCCGCGCGGGGCAGGTGCTCACGGTGCCCGACTGCCGCTGAGCCAGCCGAGCGCTCCCGGCCGGGCAACGATCGGCCGCTGTGCGCAGCAGGACTAGGCGGCCGCCGAGGTGTTCATCCAGCTCTCGCTGGCGTCACCCTCCCGGCGAGTTTCCTTCAGCTCGCGCAGCAGGCGCATGAGCTGGCGATAGACCGTCTGCAGGCCGCCCTGACGGGCGTCCTTGGTCTCGTGATAGGCCACCGCCAGCCACAGCGCGATGCCGCGAATCGCCACTTCGACGTTTTCCGAGCGGGCCCGGGCGTAGCCGATGTCGGTGCCCTGGCCCCACGGCAGGTAGCGCTCTTCCGGCGGCGTGCCGTACAGGTGCGGGAAGTCGCAGCGGGTCGCCTGGCCGAGTTCGCGCAAGGTCATCGTGCCGAGCCGGCCCCGGTTCTGGCGGGACAGCGCGTCGATGCTGCGCTGGATGTCACTCAGCTGACGGCGCAGCTGGCGGGCGCGGTTGATGGCAATCAGCTGGGTGAGCAGGTGCATGGCGGTCTCGGGCTCGGGTCGACGGCAGCGCTGGTGGGCGCGTGCCGGGAGCTTATCCGAGCCAGGGGCACATTTGCACGCATGGCGTCACAAGATGCCGTCGAGCGGCAGTTGCCGGGGTATCGGGTGACGCTTTGCGTCACCTTTTCCCGAGGCGCTGGCCTACCTTCACGGCCTGCTGGGAGGTCAGGGGGTCCAGCTCGGCGCTGCCCGGCGGCAGCAGCAGGATCACCGTGGAGCCCATGTTGAAGCGGCCCATCTCGGCAAAGCGCTCCAGTCGGATGTCCTGCCCGGCAAAGGACTTGCGCCGGATAGCCGGCGCGTAGGGCGGAATCACCAACCCATCCCACACGGTGGACACGGACGACACCAGGATCGCCCCGACCATCACCACGGCAAACGGCCCGTGCTCGCCCTCGAAGTGGCACACCAGCCGCTCGTTGCGGGCGAACAGGCGCGGGATCGCCTCCACCGCGAACGGCGCCACGCTGAAGATGCGTCCCGGCACGTGCACGGTCTCGGTGAGCATGCCGGCCAGCGGCATGTGCACGCGGTGGTAGTCGCGCGGCGACAGGTAGACGGTGACGAAGCGGCCATTGCGATAGGGCGCGGCGGCGGCCTCGTCGCCCAGCAACTCGGCGGCGGTATACGACTGTCCCTTCGCCTGGAAAATCCGCCCGTCGACGATGGCTCCGGCCTGGCTGATGCGCCCGTCGGCCGGGCAGAGCAGGGCGTCGGGATCGGCATCGGGCTGGCGCGCACCGGGCTTCAGCACGCGGGTGAAGAAGGCATTGAAGTGCTCGTAGGCGCGCGGATCCGGCTGCGCGGCCTCGGCCATGTCCACCTGGTAATTGCGCACGATGGTGCCGATCAACCAGTTCTTCCACGGCGCGAACGTCCAGCGCGTGGCCCAGTACACCACCCGCGACAGGGCGCGGTGCGGAAGGATGTATTGCAGGAAGACTTTGAAATTCATCGCGCCAGTATAGGGGCGCCGCGCACGGGCTCGACGGTACGCCCGCCGCTTGGGCGCGCTCGCCACATCCGCCATCCGCGGCGTCCACCGCCTGTTCGCTTGGAGCGAAGCGAGGCGAAGTCGAAGGGCGGTGCGCGAGGCGGGTGACGTTTCGGCCGCGGCCGCCAGGTCTGCGCTCCGGGCGCACGGGGCTGTGTGAATCGGCGTGCTGCAAGGCGGACACTCCGCCCCGCGGCTTATAATCCCCGGCCAATCTGCCGCCTCCGGATCGCCGTGACCGCCGAACTGTCCACCATCATCGATTTCATCCGCTACGGCGCCAGCCGCTTTTCGGCGGCCGGGCTGACCTTCGGCCACAGCCACGACAACCCGATCGACGAGGCGACGCATCTGATCCTCGCCGCGCTGCATCTGCCGCCGGACCTGCCGCCGGCCTACGGCACCGGCAAGCTGGTGGCGGAGGAACGCGAACGCGTGCTGGCCCTCATCGAGCGCCGTGTGACCGAGCGCGTGCCGGTGGCGTATCTGGTGGGCGAAACCTGGTTCGCCGGGCTGAAGTTCAAGAGCGACCGCCGCGCGCTGGTGCCGCGCTCGCCGATCGCCGAGCTGATCGAGTCGGGCTTTGCGCCGTGGCTGGACCATCGCCACGTCGAGCGCGCGTTGGACGTGTGCACCGGTTCCGGCTGCATCGGCATCGCCATGGCCGAATACAACCCGGAGTGGCAGGTCGACATCGTCGACATCAGCCCCGAGGCGCTGTCGCTGGCGCGCGAGAACATCGTCTTCCAGCACGTGGAAGACCGCGTCGAGGCGATCGAGTCCGACCTGTTCTCCGGCGTGCAGGGGCGCCGCTACGACCTGATCGTGTCGAATCCGCCCTACGTCACCGAGGACGAATACGCCGCGATGCCGGGCGAATATCGTCACGAGCCCAAGCTCGGCCTGACCTCGGGCGAGGACGGCCTGGACCTGTGCCTGCGCATGCTCGACGAGGCCGCCGACTACCTCACCGAGGACGGTCTGCTGATCGTCGAGGTGGGCGAGAGCGAGCGCGCGCTCAACGCGCTGCTGCCGGAAGTGCCATTCGTGTGGATCGAGTTCAAGGTCGGCGCGATGGGCGTGTTCGCGCTGGAGCGCCGCGACCTCATTGAGCACGCCAAGGCGATTCGCGCGGCGGCGCAGGCTCGTCGCTGAGCCTCGGTTAGCGCGGCCGTCACCCGCGGCGGCTGTGGCAAGATGCACTGCAGCATGAGGCCGGGTCGTCCGGCCTCGGCGCCTCTGTCGCCCCGGTAGATTCCGTGTCCAGCAACTCTTTCGGCAAGCTCTTTACCGTCACCACCTTCGGCGAAAGCCACGGCCCGGCCATTGGCTGCGTCATCGACGGCTGCCCGCCGGGGCTGCCGCTCTCGGTGGGGGAGTTCGAGGCCGATCTGGGCCGCCGCGCCTCCGGCCGCACCCGGCACACCTCGCAGCGACGCGAGGACGACGCCATCGAGATCCTCTCCGGCGTGTACGAAGGGCGCACCACCGGCACGCCGATCGCCTTGCTGATCCGCAACACCGACCAGCGCAGCAAGGACTACGGCAACATCGTCGAGACCTTCCGCCCCGGCCACGCCGACTACACCTACTGGCACAAGTACGGCATTCGCGATCCGCGCGGCGGCGGCCGCTCGTCGGCGCGCGAGACCACCATGCGCGTGGCCGCGGCTGTCGTCGCCAAGAAGTGGCTGGCCGAGCGTTACGGCGTACGCGTGCGCGGCTACCTGGCCCAGCTCGGCGAGCTGGTGCCGGCCCGCTTCGACGCCGAGGCGATCGAGCAGAACCCGTTTTTCTGGCCCGATGCCGAGCAGGTGCCGGAGCTTGAGCAATACATGGATGCGCTGCGCAAGTCGGGCGACTCCGTGGGCGCGCGCGTCAACGCGATCGCCGACGGCGTGCCGCCGGGCTGGGGCGAGCCAATCTACGGCAAGCTCGACGGCGACCTCGCCGCCGCGATGATGTCGATCAACGCGGTCAAGGGCGTGGAGATCGGTGATGGCTTTGCCGCCGTGGCCCAGCGCGGCACGCAGCACCGCGATGAAATGCATCTGGACGGCTTTGCGTCCAATCATGCCGGCGGCATCCTGGGCGGCATCAGCTCCGGCCAGCCGGTGACGGTCTCGGTGGCGTTCAAGCCCACGTCCAGCATCCTGATCCCGGGTGAGAGCGTGAACCTCGCCGGCGAGCCGGTGGAGGTGGTGACCAAGGGGCGGCACGACCCCTGCGTCGGCATCCGCGCGACTCCGATCGTCGAGGCGATGCTGGCGCTGGTGCTGATGGATCACGCGCTGCGCCATCGCGCGCAGTGCGGCGACGTCGCCCCCGTGCAGCCGCGGATTCCCTGATCCGCAGCGCACTCGCCCCATCCCTGCAGGAAACGGAATGACCCAGCGGTACAAAGTGTGGGTGTCGCGCCCGCTGTTCGCCGAGGCGCTGGCGCGGCTGGAGCAGCATGTCGATCTCGATGCCGAGGCGATCGAGCGGGTGCATGCGCCGGAGCAGCTGCGCACGCGGCTGGCCGGCGTGGATGCGGCCATCATCAGCCTGTCCGATCGCGTCGATGCCGCCACCGTGGCTGGCAATGGCCGGCTGCGGGTGATCGCCAACCTGGCCGTGGGCTACAACAACCTCGACGTCGGCGCGCTGACCCGCGCCGGCGTGCTCGCCTGCAATACGCCCGACGTGCTCAACGAGACCACCGCCGACTACGCCTGGGCGTTGCTGCTGGCCGCGGCGCGCCGCGTTGGCGCCGCCGAGCGCTGGCTGCGCGCGGGGCAATGGCGGGGCGCCATGCGCTTCGACGACTGGCTCGGCGTGGACCTGCACGGCAAGACGCTGGGCGTCCTCGGCATGGGGCGGATCGGTCAGGCCGTGGCCCGTCGTGCCAGCGGCTTCGACATGCGCGTGCTGTACCACAACCGCGGCCGCCTGCCCGAAGCCGTCGAGCGCCAGTGCGCCGCGCGCTGGGTCGACAAGACCAGCCTGCTGCGCGAGTCCGATCATCTCGTGCTGGTGTTGCCGTACACGCCCGAAAGCCACCACACGATTGGCGCCGCCGAACTGGCGCAGATGAAACGCGGCAGCGTGCTGGTGAACATCGCCCGCGGCGGGCTGGTCGACGAAGCCGCGCTGGCGGCATCGCTGGCATCGGGTCAGCTGGCGGCCGCCGGGCTGGATGTCTACGAGGACGAGCCGAGCGTGCATCCGGCGCTGCTGGCGCTGGAGCAGGTGGTGCTCAGCCCCCATCTGGGCAGCGCCAGCGCCGATACCCGCCGCAACATGGCGCAGCTGGCGGTGGACAATGTGCTGGCCGGCCTGGGCCTCGGGCCGCAGGCAGGGCATCCGCCGACGCCAATCAACCCGCAGGTGCTTGACGCGGCGGGCGTGTTCGACAAAGCGTGATCGGCTTCACGATCGCGCGGTTCGCAGGTTTGTGATGCGCTCCGCCCCGGCTAGATTTCCGCGGACTGCGGGAACGGCAATGGCCCGGCGGCTTTTCCGATTTTCCCGACAGACAGACGGATCATGAGCAAGAAGAGCAGTTACAAGGTGGCAATGGTGGGCGCGACGGGCGCAGTGGGCGAGACCCTGCTGTCGATCCTGGCCGAGCGCGAATTCCCGGTGAGCGAACTGGTGCCGCTGGCGAGCGAACGCTCGGCCGGCGGGCAGGTGGAGTTCGCCGGCAAGAAAGTGACCGTGCAGAACCTCGCCGACTACGACTTCAGCGGCGTCGATATCGCGTTTTTCTCCGCCGGCGGTTCGGTCAGCCGCGAGCACGCCCCGCGCGCTGCGGCGGCCGGCGCGGTGGTGATCGACAACACCTCGGAGTTCCGCTACCACGACGACATTCCGCTGGTGGTGAGCGAGGTGAACCCGCACGCGATCGCCGATTACACCGTGCGCGGCATCATCGCCAATCCCAACTGCTCGACCATGCAGATGCTGGTGGCGCTGGCGCCGATCCACCGCGCAGTCGGAATCGAACGGATCAACGTGGCCACCTACCAGTCGGTGTCCGGCGCCG
Organism: Dyella sp.; assembly: GCA_036279335.1. GTDB lineage: Bacteria > Pseudomonadota > Gammaproteobacteria > Xanthomonadales > Rhodanobacteraceae > Dyella_A. The sequence continues at coordinate 5,883 of DASUJJ010000423.1, read as the reverse complement.
GGCGCTCGGGCATGGAGGAGCTGGGCCGGCAGACGGCGGCGCTGCTGAACTTCCAGCCGGCTGAGCCCGCGAAGTTCCCGAAACAGATCGCCTTCAACGTCATCCCCCACATCGACGACTTCCAGCCCAACGGCTACACCAAGGAAGAAATGAAGATGGTGTGGGAGACGCGCAAGATCCTCGAGGACGCCTCGATCGCGGTGAACCCCACCGCCGTGCGCGTGCCGGTGTTCTACGGCCACGCCGAGGCGGTGCACATCGAGACGCGCGACAAGATCACCGCCGAGCAGGCGCGCGCCTTGCTGGAGCAGGCGCCGGGCGTGGTGGTGATGGACGAGCGCAAGGCCGGCGGCTATCCGACCCCGGTCGGCGACGCGGCCGGGCAAGACCCGGTATTCGTGGGCCGCATCCGCGAGGACATCTCGCACGAGCGCGGCCTGGACCTGTGGATCGTGGCCGACAACATCCGCAAGGGCGCGGCGCTCAACGCCGTGCAGATTGCCGAGCTGCTGATCGAGGACTATCTCTGAAGGTGAGCCCATGCGTACGCCCCTGCTGACGGCCCTGTTCGGGCTGCTGATCTCCACGGGGGCGGTCGCCTCTGTCCATGGCGAAGCTGTGCCGGGCAACGCAACGGCGGATGCGCTGCCGGGGCAGGCGTCCGTCCAGCGCAACAGCATCGAGGTCTCCCGGCTGGAGCATGATGTGGCGGCACAGGAGCAGCGCAGCCGGGAAGCCAGCGAGCGCCTGCGCGAGCAGGACCGCAAACTGGAGGAATTGCACCGCCAGCTCGAGTCCATCCGGGCAGGTGCGAGTGCGCAAAATCACGGCCGATGAGCAGCGCGGACCGTTGAGAAGCGGGAGCAGCAATATCCTGCAAGTATTCGCTGCGCCTATTGTTGATTGGCAGGCATCTAACTAAAGTGACGCGTTGTTCGGGATGCCGCCGCGTGCCGCGGCGGCATGGGGAGCGTCAGGGGTCGTCCGGGGGAAATGTGATGAATCGTTCGTTGAAACTGTCCGTGCTGCTGGCCTTGGCATTGGGAAGCAGTCAGGTCGTGGCGCTGGAACTGGGCCAGATCCGGGTCAAGTCGGCCCTGGGGCAGCCGCTGCTGGCGGAAATTCCGGTTACCCCCGAGAGCCCTGCCGACCTGCGCAATCTCAGCGCGCGGCTGGCGTCGGATGAAGACTTCGCGCGCGCCGGCATCACCGAGGGTCGCAGCCGCGTCCCGCTCAGCTTTTCGATCGTCAACGGCGCGGGCGGCAGCAAGCTGATCCGCATCACCAGCAGCGACGCGATCAACGATCCGTACCTCGATCTGCTCGTACAGGTGGATAACGCTGCCGGCAAGAGCGTGCGCGAATACACCATCCTGCTCGATCCGCCGGGCATGGCAGCGGCACCACCGCCTGTCGCGCAGCCAGCGCAGGCTGCTCGTCCGAGCCGTGTTGCGACGGCACCTGCCGCGGCACCGGCGCCGGCTCCCGCCCCGCCTGCGGCGGCTCCCGCTCCCGTGTCTGCCGCACCCGGCTCCAGCATCACGGTTGAGCGCGGCCAGACGCTGTCGGCAATCGCCCAGCGAGTGCAGCCCCCGGGCAGCGATCTCAATCAGACCCTGCTGGCGCTCAAGCGGTCCAACCCCGATGCCTTCTATCGCGACAACATCAATGCATTGAAGAGTGGTGCGGTGCTGCGCGTACCGACCGCCGACGAGGCACGCGCGATGACCGTGGCGGCGGCTCTTGCCGAAGTGCGCCGTCAGAACAGCGACTGGCGCGCTGGCGCCGTGGGCACGCCGACCAACGTGGCCGATTCGGCGACCCGTGCGGGTGCATCCAGTTCGCCGACGATGCCGGCCTCCACGGCCGACGATCATCTGGCCTTGCTGCCTTCGGGCGAGGGCGCCAGGAGCGCCTCGGCCGGTGACGGCAAGGGCGCTGCCGAAGCGCGCCGCGATCTGCAGCGCAGTCAGGAGACCCTTGCCACCCTGCAGCAGCAGGGCGCGGAATTGCGCTCGCGCCTGAAGGACCTGGAAGAGATCAACAGCAAGAACGAGCGCCTGCTGGCGCTGAAGGACAGCGAGATCGCCGAGCTGCAGCGCAAGCTTGCCGAGGCGCGCAGCGGTGCTCCGGTCACTGACGTGACGGCCGCTCCGGCGGCGGCCATGCAGCCCGCTGCAACGACGCCCGCCTCGGCCGGCAGCGTTGCCGGCACGCCCACCCCCGCAGGCGCCAGCTCGACGGCAGTGGCCGCGGCGGCCACGCCAGCCGCGGCTTCGACGGCCGCGGCACCTGCCGCGCCGGCAGCCAGCCAGTCGACGCCTGCCAAAGCCGCTGCAACCAAGCCCGCCGTGAAGCCTGCGGCAGCCAAGCCGACGCCGGCTGCGGCCGAGGAGCCCTGGTACATGCAGACGTGGGCATGGGCCGCTGGCGCCGCGACCCTCGTGCTGCTGCTCCTGCTCTGGCTGCGCGGCCGCCGCGGCGCCGTGCCGGCCAAGGCATCCGGTGCTTCGCTGGCCGACCGCTTTGGCGCGGCTCCCGTGGCGGCCGAGGGCGAAGCCGATCCGGATCAGGACGAACTGCTCGACCAGCTTGCCGAACACCCGGACGACATCAACCTGCACCTGGAACTGGTGAGCCTGTACTACCACCGTCGCGACGTGGAGCGCTTCGAAGCCGCCGCCGAGGCGATGTATGCGCACATGTCCGATCCGAACCAGTCGGAGTGGCAGGACGTGGCGGCGATGGGCGAGGACCTCGTGCCCGGCCACCCGTTGTTCGCCGGCGTCGACACCTCGGTGCCGGAAGCCGAGCGCGCCCCGCTGGGCGGCTTCAATCTGGACGATTACGACGCTGATGCGACGGACGCGGCTCCGGTGCCGCCGCCGATGCCGGCCGGTCCGTCCAAGATCAGCGAGTACCATTTCGACTTCAACCTGACCCCGCGTCAGGAAGCCGCCCGCAAGGCGGAAGCCGAGGCCGAAGCGGCGCTGCACGACGAGCCCGAGCATGCCGCCGGCCTGGACCTGGCCGACGGCGATGCGCTCGCCGAGTCCGAGCCCATGGCCGATCTGGGCAGCGACATCCCCAGCTGGGAAGCGGGCGCCAGCGGCGAGGACTACGAGCCGACCGAGTTCAGTGACGACCCGATCGACACCAAGCTCGACCTGGCCCGCGCCTATCTGGACATGGGTGACGCCGACGGCGCCCGCGCCATGCTGGAGGAAGTGCTGGCCGAAGGCAGCCAGCCCCAGCGAGACACTGCGCGCCGGCTCATCGACGGCATCGTCTGATCGATCCGCGCGTGTGATCACCACCCGGGCCGGCCTTGCGCCGGCCCGGGTTTTTTTGTGCCGGCTGCTATGCTCTGCCGCCGTCCTGAACGCACCTGCATCCCTTCATGCGCATCGCCCTGGGCATCGAGTACGACGGCACCGACTTTTCCGGCTGGCAGCGCCTGAGCCATCGCGACAGCGTGCAGGGCGCGCTGGAAAAAGCGCTTTCCTTCGTGGCTGCCGCGCCGATCGACGTGACCTGCGCGGGGCGCACCGACGCCGGCGTGCACGGCCGCTGCCAGGTGGTGCATTTCGATACCGAGGTGCCGCGCGAGTCGCGCGGTTGGGTGCTGGGCGCCTGTTCGAACCTGCCTACGTCGGTCGCGGTGCTGTGGGCGCTGCCGGTGGCGGACGACTTCCATGCGCGCTTTTCGGCGCGCAGCCGCCGCTACTGCTATCGCATCCTCAATCGCCCGGTGCGCGCCGCGCTCGACGCGCGCTACGTGACCTGGGAGCGCCATCCTCTGGACGCCGGGCGCATGCATGCCGCGGCGCAGGCGCTGGTCGGCGAGCACGATTTTACGTCGTTCCGCGCCATCGCCTGCCAGGCCGCCCACGCGCGGCGCGAGGTGCTGGCGGTGTCGGTACACCGCGAGGACGAACAGGTGATCGTGGAGATCGAGGCAAACGCCTTCCTGCACCACATGGTGCGCAACATCGTCGGCTCGCTGCTGCCGATCGGCCGCGGAGAGCAGCCGGTGGAGTGGATGGGCGAGCTGTTGGCCGGGCGCAACCGCGAGGTCGCCGGGCCGACCGCGCCGTCGTCCGGCCTCACTTTCATCGGCCCGCGCTACGAGGCGCATTGGGGTCTGCCGCCGGAGGTCAGCCAGTGAGCCGCACCCGCATCAAATGCTGTGGCATGACCCGCGTCGAAGATGCGCGGCTGGCCGCCGACCTCGGCGCCGATGCGATCGGCGTAGTGATCACCGCGCGCAGCAAGCGCCGCGTCGACCTGGCGCAGGCGCGTGCCATCGTGGCGGCGATGCCGCCCTTCGTCGCCACCGTGGCGCTGCTGATGGACGACAGCGCCGAGACGGTACGTGCGGTGATCGAGCAGGTGCAGCCGGATCTGCTGCAGTTCCACGGCGCCGAGAGCGACGCGTGGTGCGCGCAGTTTGGCCGTCCGTTCCTGAAAGCCGTCGCGATGGGCGAGGGTGCCGCGGCACTGCCGCGACTGCGCGACTATCCTCACGCCGCCGGCCTGCTGCTGGACGGCCACGGCCTGGGTGAGCCCGGTGGCAGCGGCAAGGCCTTCGACTGGTCGCTGATGCCGACCGACCTGCCGCAGCCGCTGCTGCTCGCCGGCGGCTTGCACGCTGGCAACGTGGACGAGGCCGTTCGCGCAGCGCGGCCGTGGGCGGTGGACGTGGCCAGCGGCATCGAGACCACGCCGGGCATCAAGGACGTCGATCGGATGGCCGCCTTCATCGCCGCGGTGCGGGCGGCGGATGCCGCCTGAGTCGTCGATGGTGCGGCACCCGACACGAGGGGATCGCCGATGACGGCTCCGATCGAAGAATGCACCGCCGCCGACGGCTGGCCCAGCATGGACGAACTGGTGACGCTGGGTCGCCCGCTGGTACTGCGCGGCCTGGTGGGCGCATGGCCGGCGGTGGCCTGGTCACGCCGCTCCAGCACCGAGTTCGCCAGGGGACTCGCCGCCCTCGATAGCGGGGCGGAAGTCGATGCGCTGGTGATGGCGCCCGAAGAGGATGGCTGCGTCGGCTACAACGCCGATCTGAGCGGCTTCAACTACGACCACTACCGCGTGAGCGTCACCGAAGGCCTGCGCCGACTGGCGCATGAGGCGCGGCAGCAGCGGCCGCACGGCGTGGCCATCCAGAGCGCGCCGATCGCCACCTGCCTGCCGGCGTTTGTCGACACGCACCGCCTGCCGCTGCTCGATCCGGCCATCGCGCCGCGGCTGTGGATCGGCAACAGCGTCACCACGCCCGCGCATTTCGACGAGTTCCACAACATCGCCTGCGTGATCGGCGGGCGCCGCCGCTTCACGCTCTTTGCGCCCGAGCAGGTGGCAAACCTCTACATCGGTCCGCTGGACTTCGCGCCGACCGGCGCGGCGATCAGCCTGGCCCGGCTCGATCGCCCCGACGACCCGCGCTTTCCCCGCCTGCGGCAGGCGCTGGACGCGGCGTTCGAGGCCGAGCTGCAGCCGGGCGATGCGATCTACATCCCGCCGCTGTGGTGGCACCACGTGGCCTCGCTCGGTCGGCTCAACGCGCTGGTGAACTATTGGTGGAAGCCGGTGCCAGTCGGCGGCGCCGCCACCGGCACGGCGCTGGGCGCGTGGCTGCACGTGACCCTGGCGTTTCCTCGCCTGAGTCCGGCCGAGCGCGCCGGCTGGCGCACGCTGCTGGATCACTACGCGTTCGGCGACGCCGATCCGGGCGAACACATCCCGGCCGGGCGCCGCGGTGCGCTGGGTGAGCTCACGCCCGAACAGGCGGCGGCGCTGCGCGAGACGATCAGGCAGTACCTGTAGCGGGAGCCTCGCGCAGTTCGCCGGCCAGCCATTGGGCCAGCGCGG
>DASUJJ010000422.1:0-13758 GCA_036279335.1 Dyella sp. | reverse complement strand
ATGTTCCATGTCACACGGCACCTCGTCCAACCCCGCAAAGAATCCGCATCCGGTCAAGCGTTACGAGGTCGTGGCGACTTCGGACGCACCGGGGCCTTGGGATTCCATCGAAGGCTATATCGGGTATGACATCGTCAACACGAAATGCATGCCGTTAGCCCCTGTCCTCGGCGAACGAAGCCTGACAAGCATAGGTATCTTTATCGAAATGTCTCGCCTGGAAGACAACACGTGGCGTGGCTATTTCTATCGCGACGCTCTCCAAGACGAGGATTACGCCAATCTCGGCGTATGCCACTGGGACGCCACGAGCATAAGTGTCAGCACCACCGCTCAAGGAGTTAGGTTCGCCTGGAGTGCTCCTCTTGATGAGCTCCTACGCGATGGCCCGAGTACGAGTTACTTCAAGAGCAGCGTGTATGGGGACCGATCTTTCGCACCCGATGGCGCGCCTAACTATTCTCCTCTTCGGCCCGAATACAAACAGAATCCGGGTGAGTTCTTTCCTGTCACTATCACCGTGAAGGAGAGCGCGAAATGACCTCTGCGGCCCAGGAGCGAGCTGATGCGGCAAATGACTCTTATGCCAACCGCCCGCAGAGCGATGTTGATCAAGGGAAAGAAGCAATTCTTGACGGCCAGAAGTACAAGGTCTTCGGCTACGCGAGTGATCCGATCAGCGGATTCCATGCCACGGCATATCAAAATGAGGCAACAGGCGACATAGTCGTTGCCTATCGCGGCACCGATCCCGGGTTGTTTTCCGGCAAGACCAATGCCGAGAGAGTGGGCCATGCGCTTACCACCATGCAGGACATCGCCGTCGATGCCGCCATGGTGCGCGACACCGTCAATCCACAGCGGAAAGCTGCAGACGCCTTTACTCAGGCGATGATCGACAAGGCGGCCAGGGCGGGCATTTCCAGGGATCGCATCGTCGTTGCCGGCCACTCGCTCGGTGGCACGCTGGCGGAAATCGAAGCGGCGAATTTTGGCTTGGCCGGCTCCACCTATAACGCCTACGGCGCGGCCGGCCTGCTCAACGGCCCGCCGAAGCCCGGCACGCATCTCACCAACTACCGCATGGCCGGTGACGTGGTGAGTGCGGCCAATGCGCACATTGGCGAGGTGGTGTCGCTGGCCAGCAAGGAGGACGTGCAAAGCCTGCGCGATGGCCGGTACCTGGACGCGCCCGATGGCGCGCCGCCGCCCAATCCGCTAATCGCGATGCGGCTGGGCGATCACGGTGGCGAACAGCACTTCAGCAGCCAGAGTCCGGACAACATCCTGCAACCCTTCCGCTTCACGGAGGCAGCACAGCGCTACGCGGACAACAAGGCAGGATTCGACCATTTCGCTGGCGACGTTTCCCATGAGCGTGGCGAGTTGTCCCAAGCCTTGAAGCATTTGCAGGAGCACTATCGCTTGCCGCCGGACATCCAGCGCCAAGTGGACGAGTATCTTGTATTGCACGCCGATCAGCCGGTTCGCAGCGCTATCGAACATAGCGGTATCGCGGAAGGGGCCGAGCACACTCTGCAGCAGGGCGCCGACTTCGCGCTCGGCGCGGGGCACTTCGTGCAGGCTCAAGACGAACGGTTGGCAGCAGTCGCGCGTGAGGCCAGTGCCTATGCAGCGCCCCTGGGGCCTTTTGCACCGCTGGCCGGTTTCGCGTTGAGCGAGACGGCCCACCTGCATGGGCAGGCCGCCGATGCCGTGGGGCACTTTGTCGGCGATCGATTGCAGTCGGCCAGAGGTGACGTCGAGCAGAGCGCGCACAACGTCGCCGATACCGTCGTGGCTGCTATGCACTCTCCGGCGCTGCAAGGGGCGGCAGCGAATCTCGTTAACAACGTGATTGATAGCTATCAGACCGACCAGGCGATTGGGCAGGCCGCGGTCCACGCCTACGAATCCACCAAGCACACCATCTCGGACGTTGTTGAAAGTACCGAGCGGGCTGCTGAAAGGACCTACGATGCTGCCAGGCGGGCGGCGTCCCATGGCATCGGGGCGGCCGAACACGCGGCGAGCGAGGCGTACGACACGCTAACCCACCCCGGTCAGTGGTTTGGGCGGGGCTCAGCCCCTGCGCCAATGGACCCAAGCAATGCAACGCGCCGTGCTTCCTCGATGCTCGAAGGAACGAGCCGAAGCGAGGAAGACCCCCGCCACCCGGGCAACCCGGAGCATCGGCTGTACAACGAACTGCATCGTCGCATTCCCGATGCATCGGAAGATCGTTTGATGCAGTTCACTGCCGCATGTCATGCCAGCAGGATCACGGCCGACAATCTTTCCACGATTCACCTGGACGAGGCGCGGATGACGCTGGGCTTTCGCGGATCGAGCATGATGTCTACGCCGGCCGTGGTCGACCTGAGCAAGCCGGCGCCCGAGCTGGAGCGGTCGATCCAGCAGATCCGGCAGCACGACCAGCAACAGATGCAGGTGCCGGCTCGGATGCAGCAGGACATGCGGATGAACGTGCATATGCAGCCCTGATCGGAGGCTGGCTGCTGTGCCCAGGACCTGCAAGTCCCGCTTTTCCGGCCAGCTTTGACATCGTCAGAGCCGACCGCACGGGAAGGTGCCGACTGGACCCTGGAACACAATGGACGACTAGCTTTCGTCTAGATGCCGCTCGCTTACGTCCCTTGACATCCGAAAATCCCGGTCCTTCGGAAACAGGGCACGCAACCCCGCTTGCAGGCGCCTCAACGCACAGCAGCCTCGCGTGCCGCCAACTCCCGCACGGCCTCTTTCCCCATGGCGCCCAACCCTTCGCCGCCCGCCTCGAGGTGGGCGATGATCGCGCGACGCATCGAGGGATCCCAGAACTTGCGCAGGTGGTCGGCCACGCCGGTCACGCCGACGCCGTGATCGGGCTCGGAGGCGAAGTAGCTGGCGATGTCATTGACCATCTGGGAGAGGTGTTCGAGGTTCATGCGGATCGATCCGGTAAGGCGGGTTGAGCGATAGGGCGTTGGCTTTCACGCGTGGGTCGGGCAAACGGCTCGAACGCGCGTCGGGCGAGCGCTCGGCCCCGCGAACCGGTGGTTCGCGGGGCGTGCGGGTTCAGCGCGTGGCGGGCTCGGCGGCCTTGAGCAGGTCCTGCTGCTCCTGGTCGAAGCTCTGGAAGCGCTTCTGCCACGCCGAGGGCTGGCTCACCTTGTGCACCTGCACCGCGGTCACCTTGTACTCGGGGCAGTTGGTGGCCCAGTCGGAGTTGTCGGTGGTGATCACGTTGGCGCCGGAGCCGGGGAAGTGGAACGTGGTGTAGACCACGCCCGGCTGCATGCGCTCGGCGATCAGCGCGCGCAGCACCGTCTCGCCGCTGCGGCTGGAAATGCCCACCCAGTCGCCGTCGTTGATGCCGCGCTCCTCCGCGTCGTGCGGATGGATCTCCAGCCGGTCTTCCTCGTGCCACATCGAGTTCTCGGTGCGGCGCGTCTGCGCGCCCACGTTGTACTGGCTGAGGATGCGGCCGGTGGTGAGGATCAGCGGATGCTCGGCGTTGACTTTTTCGCGGCTGGCCACGTACTCGGTGAGCATGAAGCGGCCCTTGCCGCGCACGAATTCACCCACGTGCATGATCGGGGTGCCGTTCGGCGCCTCGTCGTTGCACGGCCACTGGATCGAGCCGAGCTCGTCGATGCGGTCGAAGCTGACGCCCTCGAAGGTGGGGGTCAGCCGGGCGATCTCGTCCATGATCTCGGACGGGTGGCTGTAGTTCATCGGGTAGCCCATCGCCTCGGAGAGCTTCAGGGTGATCTCCCAGTCGGCGTAGCCGGCGGCGGGCTTCATCACCTTGCGCACGCGCGAGATGCGGCGCTCGGCGTTGATGAAGGTGCCGTCCTTCTCCAGGAACGAGCTGCCCGGCAGGAACACGTGCGCGTACTTGGCCGTCTCGTTGAGGAACAGATCCTGCACCACGATGCACTCCATGGCGCTCAGGGCGGCCGTGACGTGCTGGGTGTCCGGATCGGACTGGGCGATGTCCTCGCCCTCGACGTACAGGCCGAGGAAGGTGCCATCGAGCGCGGCTTCGAACATGTTGGGGATGCGCAGGCCCGGCTCTTCCAGCAGCGGCACGCCCCAGGCCTTTTCGAACAGCTGGCGGGTGGCGACGTCGCCGACGTGGCGGTAGCCCGGGAACTCGTGCGGGAACGAGCCCATGTCGCACGAGCCCTGCACGTTGTTCTGGCCGCGCATCGGGTTCACGCCCACGCCTTCGCGACCGATGTTGCCGGTGGCCATGGCGAGGTTGGCAATGCCCATCACCGCGGTGGAACCCTGCGCGTGCTCGGTGACGCCCAGGCCGTAATAGATCGCGCCGTTGCCGCCGGTGGCGTACAGGCGCGCGGCGCCGCGGGCCATGGCAGCCGGAACGCCGGTGATGGCTTCCATCGCCTCGGGGCTGTGCCGGTCCTGCGCCACGAACGCCTTCCAGCGCTCGAATGCCTCGGGCTCGCAGCGGGAGGCGACGAAGTCATCCTTCACCAGCCCCTCGGTGACGATCACGTGCGCCAGCGTGTTGAGCAACGCCACGTTGGTGCCGGGCTTGAGCTTGAGGTGGTAGTCGGCCTTGATGTGCGGCGAGCGCACCAGATCGATGCGGCGCGGGTCGACCACGATCAGCCTGGCGCCCTCGCGCAGGCGCTGCTTCATCGCCGAGCCGAACACCGGATGCGCGTCGGTGGGGTTGGCGCCGATCACCAGCACCACGTCGGTGTGGCGGATCGAATCGAAATCCTGCGTGCCGGCCGATTCGCCCATGGTGGACTTCAGGCCGTAGCCGGTGGGGGAGTGGCACACGCGCGCGCAGGTGTCGACGTTGTTGTTGCCGAAGCCGGCGCGGACCAGCTTCTGCACCAGGTAGGTTTCCTCGTTGGTGCAGCGCGAGGAGGTGATGCCGCCCACGGCGTGCTTGCCGTGCTTTTCCTGGATGCGCTTGAACTCGCTGGCGGTGTAGGCAAACGCCTCTTCCCAGCTCACCACCTGCCACGGATCGGTGATCTTCTTGCGGATCATCGGCGTGGTGATGCGGTCCGGATGGCTGGCGTAACCGATCGCGAAGCGGCCCTTGACGCAGGAGTGGCCGTGGTTGGCCTGACCCTCCACGTTGGGCACCATGCGCACGATTTCCTCGCCCTTCATCTCGGCGCGGAAGCTGCAACCCACGCCGCAGTAGGCGCAGGTGGTGGTGACGCTGTGCTCGGCCTGGCCGCGCTCGATCAGGGTGGTTTCGGTCAGCGTGGCGGTGGGGCAGGCCTGCACGCAGGCGCCGCACGAGACGCACTCGGAACCGAGGAAATCCTCGTTCTGGCTGGGCGATACCTTGGACTCGAAACCGCGCCCCTGGATGGTCAGCGCGAAGGTGCCCTGCACCTCGTCGCAGGCGCGCACGCAGCGCGAGCAGACGATGCACTTGGACGGATCGAAGGTGAAGTACGGGGTGGAGGTGTCCTTGGCCACGAACAGCGGGTTGGCCGAACCGTCCGACTTCTTGGCGTAGACGTGGTTCTCGCCGTCGTAGCCGTAGCGCACCTCGCGCAGGCCGACCACGCCGGCCATGTCCTGCAGTTCGCAGTGGCCGTTGGCCGGGCAGGTGAGGCAGTCCAGCGGGTGATCGGAGATGTACAGCTCCATCACGCCGCGGCGGATCTCGGCGAGCTTCGGCGTCTGCGTGGCGACCTTCATGCCCTCGGCCACCGGCGTGGTGCACGAGGCGGGGTAGCCGCGACGGCCTTCCACTTCCACCAGGCACAGCCGGCACGAGCCGAAGGCGTCGAGCATTTCGGTGGCGCAGAGCTTGGGAATGGAGATACCCGCCTGCGAGGCGGCGCGCATGATCGAGGTGCCCTCGGGCACCTGCATCACGCGGCCGTCGATCTCGACGGAGACGGTCTTGGCGGACGTGACCGCCGGTGTACCGCGATCGATTTCGACGATGGAAAGCATGGGAAAACCTCCGGCGCGCGTGTGCCCTCAGGCGGTGCGCGCAAAATCTTCAGGGTAGTGATCGAGTGCGCTGAGCACCGGGAACGGGGCCATGCCGCCGAGCGCGCACAGTGAACCGTGCAGCATGGTCTGGCACAGATCGCGCAGCAGCGCTTCGTCCTTGGCGCGGTCGTCGCTGGCGAGCATGCGGTCGATGACCTCCACGCCGCGGGTCGAGCCGATGCGGCACGGCGTGCACTTGCCGCAGGACTCGATGGCGCAGAACTCCATTGCGTAGCGCGCCTGCGCGGCCATGTCGACGGTGTCGTCAAACGCCACGATGCCACCGTGGCCGACCATGCCGTTGATCGCGGCAAACGCTTCGTAATCCAGCGGCGTGTCGAAGCGCGAGGTGGGGATGTAGGCGCCCAGCGGGCCGCCGATCTGCACGGTGCGGATCGGCCGACCGGTGACGGTGCCGCCGCCGAAATCCTCCAGCAGTTCCTTCAGCGTCACGCCGAAGGCCTTCTCGACCAGACCGGCGTACTTCAGGTTGCCGGCCAGCTGGATCGGCAGCGTGCCGCGCGAACGGCCCATGCCGAAGTCGCGGTAGAACGCGCCGCCCTTGTCCAGGATGATCGGCACCGAGGCCAGCGTCACCACGTTGTTGATGATGGTGGGCTTGCCGAACAGGCCTTCGATGGCAGGCAGCGGCGGCTTGAAGCGCACCTGGCCGCGCTTGCCTTCCAGCGACTCCAGCAGCGAGGTTTCCTCGCCGCAGATGTACGCGCCGGCGGCCATGCGCACTTCCAGGTGGAAGGCCTTGCCGCTGCCGCGGATGTCGTTGCCCAGGTAGCCCTCGGCCTCGGCGGTGGCGATCGCCGCGTTCAGCGCGTCGCGCGCATGCGGGTACTCGCAGCGCAGGTAGATGTAGCCCTGGGTGGCGCCCACCGCGAGGCCGGCTATGGTCATGCCTTCGATCAGCACGAACGGGTCGCCTTCCATCACCATGCGGTCGGCGTAGGTGCCCGAGTCGCCTTCGTCGGCGTTGGCCACGATGTATTTCTGGTCGGCCGGCGCGTCGTGGCAGGTCTTCCATTTGATGCCGGCCGGGAAGGCGGCGCCGCCGCGGCCGCGCAGGCCCGAGTCGGTGACTGCCTGCACGATGTCGGCGGGTACCATCCGCAGCGCGTTGTCCAGGCCGCGGTAGCCGCCGTGCGCGCAGTAATCGGCCAGGCTGCGCGGATCGACGATGCCCACGCGGGCAAACGTCAGCCGCTCCTGCTTGGCCAGGTACGGAATCTTCTCGGTGAGCCCGTGGCCCAGCGCATGCTGGCCCCCGTGCAGGAAATCGGCGTCGAACAGGCTGGCGACATCATCGGACTGCACCGGCCCGTAGGCCACGCGCCCGGCGTCGGTCACCACTTCCACCATCGGCTCCAGCCAGTACAGGCCGCGCGAGCCGTTGCGCACCACGGTCACATCAATACCGCGACGAGCCGCCTCGGCGGCAATCGCGGTGGCGGTGGCTTCCGCGCCCAGCGACAGGGCGCCGGCATCGCGGGGAACGTAAACAGTAAAACTCATGACGCCTCCCGGGCGGTTTTCAGCCAGGCATCGAAGCGCTCAGGCGTGACGCGTCCGTGCAACTCCTCATCCACCATCACGGCCGGCGAACAGGCGCAGTTGCCCAGACAGTAGACCGGTTCGAGGGTAAACAGGCCGTCAGCGGTGGTTTCGTGGAAATCCACGCCCAGCCGCTCTTTGACGTGCTGCTCCAGCGCACCGGCTCCCATCGACTGGCAGGACTCGGCACGACACAGATAGACGATCCGCTTGCCCGACGGACGGGTGCGGAAGAAATGATAAAAACTCACCACGCCGTGCACGTCCGCACGCGACAGGTTGAGCTCCCGCGCAATCAGCGGAATGGCGCCTTCGGGCACGTAACCGAGCGCCTCCTGCACACCGTGCAGGATGGGCAGCAAGGCGCCCGGCTGATCCTTCAGCCGGGCCGTGACCTCAAGCACCGCGGCGTGGCTCTCCGGGGAGAGCCACTTGGAGTTGTCCTGCGGGCCGGAGCCCGCCCGTGCCGGGTGATTCATTGCTTGAAACCTTCTTGGAACAGTGCGTTCAGAACAGTGCGGCGGCCTTGGCCAGCGCGATGTACAGACCGATGAGGAACGGTACACCCACGGCCAGCCAGAAGATTACGCCAGCGACACCGAAAGCGCCGCGAGCGGCCGTCTCGGCACCGGCGCCACCGCCCGTGTCGTGCTGCAGCGAGCGCTCGCGCGCCACCTCGTCATCGGTCATGAAGGCCGATTCCTTGACCGGCTTCACCAGGAAGTTGCAGATCAGGCCAACGAACAGCAGGGCGGCCATGATGTACAGCGTGCGGTCGTAGACCAGGGTCTTGGCGACACCGGCGTCCAGCTGGGCCTGGCGGATGCCGGCGATCAGGAACGGGCCGAAGATGCCGGCGGCCGACCAGGCGGTCAGCAGGCGGCCGTGGATCGCGCCCACCATCTGGGTGCCGAACAGGTCGGCCAGATAGGCCGGCAGGGTGGAGAAGCCGCCGCCGTACATGCTGATGACGACGCAAATGGTCAGCACGAACAGGCCTGCAACGCCCATGTGGCCCCAGGTCGGCAGCAGGCAATACAGGATGATGCCGAGGATGAAGAACGCGTAGTAGGTGTTCTTGCGGCCGATCTTGTCTGACAGCGAAGCCCAGAACAGGCGTCCCAGGCTGTTGAACAGGCTGAGCAGGCCCACCAGACCGGCAGCGGCAGCCACTACGGCGGCCTTCTGCTCGGGGTTGAGGTCACCAGCCGCCTCGGCGAGACCGACGAGCTTGCCGCCGAACACGTCCTGCAGCATCGGGCTGGCCATCGAGAGCACGGCAATGCCGGCGGTCACGTTCAGGAACAGCGCGGTCCACACCAGCCAGAACTGCGGGGTCTTCCACGCGCGATTCAGGTGCACGTGGCGCTTGGTGATCATGGTGCTGGTGTCGGCTGCCTTCGGCGTCCAGCCGGCCGGCTTCCAGCCGGTGGGAGCCACGCGGAAACCGAACGCGCCGGCCGCCATCACCACCAGGTAGATCACGCCCATCACGATCAGGGTCATCGAGACACCGGAGCCGCCGTTGGCGGAGAAGTGCTTCATCAGCGCCACGGCGAGCGGGGCGCCAACCATCGCGCCACCGCCGTAACCCATGATGGCGAAGCCGGTGGCCATGCCGCGGCGGTCCGGGAACCACTTGATCAGGGTCGAGACGGGCGTGATGTAGCCCAGGCCCTGGCCGACGCCGCCGAGCACGCCGCAGCCGAGGTAGAGCAGCCACAGCTGATGGGTCGCCACGCCGATGCCGCCCA
Organism: Dyella sp.; assembly: GCA_036279335.1. Lineage (GTDB taxonomy): Bacteria > Pseudomonadota > Gammaproteobacteria > Xanthomonadales > Rhodanobacteraceae > Dyella_A. The sequence continues at coordinate 4,435 of DASUJJ010000422.1, read as the reverse complement.
GCACCATGCCGCCGCCCCAGCACAGCGCAGCGATCAGGCCCGCCTTGCGCGGACCGGCGTGCTCCAGCCAGCCGCCCCACAGCGCCGCCGAGACGCCGAGCATGGCGATGAAGACTTCAAATACGTGGGTGACCTGGGGGACCGTCCAGTTGCAGCTGGTGGTGGTCAACGCCGCCATGAAACCGATATCCGTGCACATCGTCGGATCGGCGGTGACCAGCTTGGTCATCGGCAGCCAGAACACCGAGAAGCCGTAGGCCATGCCGATGCACAAGTGAATGGCCAGCGCCGCCGGTACGACCCACCATCGGTTGTAGCCCGGCCCCGCGATGGTGTTTTCCCTCGCCATGAATCCTGCGCTGCTGTTTGCCGCCGGCACGCTCGCCATAAGCCTCTCCCCCGTAAAAGTGGAAAAAAATCGGATGCGCGCGCCGACCCTGTCTAGCGCACAGCGACTCGATCATGCCGGCGGTGCATGACAGGCGGCTACTCGACATAGGTCGCATCGTTACGCGGCCGCCGCATCGCCCGGCGGTCACCGGACCGCAGATGGCTCGCCCACCGTTGTTGCCGACGTGCGCCCGCTGCAGTGCAGCAAGGCGGTGATGCATCGGCGCGTGCGCCAGTGCGATGCCGTGCTGCGCCCTTGGGCCGGCGCGCGGCCGGCCGCTTGGTCTTGCGAATCGCCGGCCGAGCCGCCATGTTTTGCGGCTGAATCTTTGAGCCCCCTTCTTTCGAGCCGAGTCCAATCGCCATGTCCGACACCCTCAAGATCATCTACACGCTCACCGACGAAGCGCCCTACCTCGCCACGCAGTCGCTGCTGCCGATCGTGCAGGCCTTCGCCGGTACCGCGGGCATGGCGGTGGAAACGCGCGACATCTCGCTGGCCGGCCGTCTGCTGGCGCAGTTCCCCGAGGCGCTGCGCGACGACCAGCGCAGCGCCGATGACCTGGCCGAGCTGGGCCAGTTGGCCACCACGCCGGAGGCCAACATCATCAAGCTGCCCAACATCAGCGCCTCGGTGCCGCAGCTGAAGGCCGCGATCAAGGAGCTGCAGGCACAGGGCTACGCGCTGCCGGACTATCCGGACGAGCCGCACGGTGACGTCGAGCTGTGGAACATCCGCGCCCGTTACGACAAGGTCAAAGGCAGCGCGGTGAACCCGGTGCTGCGCGAGGGCAACTCCGACCGCCGCGCGCCGCCGTCGGTGAAGAGCTCCGCGCGCAAGCACCCGCACAAGATGGGCGCGTGGAGCAAGGAGTCGAAGAGCCGCGTGGCACACATGGACGGCGGGGATTTCTACGGCAGCGAAAAGTCGGCCACGCTGGACCAGGCCGGCGTGCTGAAGATCGAGCTGCACGGCACCGACGGCACGGTCAGCGTGCTGAAGGAAAAGGTCGCGGTGAAGGCGGGCGAGATCGTCGACGCCGCCGTGATGAGCCGCGCCGCGCTGGCGCGCTTCGTCCATGCCGAGATCACCCGCGTGAAGGACGAGGGCGTGCTGTTCTCGCTGCATCTGAAGGCCACCATGATGAAGGTGTCCGATCCGATCATGTTCGGCGTGGTGGTGGACGAGTTCTACAAGGACGTGCTGGCCAAACACGCCGGCGCGCTCGAGACGATCGGCTTCAACCCCAACAACGGCATCGGCGATCTGTACGCGCGGCTGGGCTCGCTGCCGGAGGAGCAGCAGGCGGCGATCAAGGCCGACCTGGCCGCCGAATACGCGCAGCGTCCGGCGCTGGCGATGGTCAACTCCGACAAGGGCATCACCAACCTGCACGTGCCGTCCGACGTCATCGTCGACGCCTCGATGCCGGCGATGATCCGCGACTCCGGCAAGATGTGGAACGCCAAGGGCGAGCTGCAGGATGCCGTGGCGCTGATCCCCGACCGCAGCTACGCCGGCATCTACCAGGCCGTGCTCGACGATTGCCGGGCCAACGGCGCGTTCGATCCGGCGACCATGGGCTCGGTGCCCAACGTGGGCCTGATGGCGCAGAAGGCCGAGGAATACGGCTCGCACGACAAGACCTTCCAGATCGCCGCCGCCGGCACCGTGCGCGTCACCGACCAGGACGGCCGCGTGGTGTTCGAACACGCGGTGGAGGCCGGCGACATCTGGCGCATGTGCCAGACCAAGGACGCGCCGATCCAGGACTGGGTGAAGCTCGCGGTCAGCCGCGCGCGGCTGTCCAATACGCCGGCGGTGTTCTGGCTCGACGCCAAGCGCGCGCACGATGCGCAGGTGATCGCCAAGGTTGAGCGCTACCTCAAGGATCACGACACCAGCGGCCTGGACATCCGCATCCTGGCCCCGGTGGACGCCATGGCGCTGTCGCTCACGCGCATCCGCAAGGGCGAGGACACCATCTCGGTCACCGGCAACGTGCTGCGCGACTACCTCACCGACCTGTTCCCGATCATGGAACTGGGCACCAGCGCCAAGATGCTCTCCATCGTGCCGCTGATGGCCGGCGGCGGCCTGTTCGAAACCGGCGCCGGCGGCTCGGCGCCCAAGCACGTGCAGCAGTTCGTGGAAGAGGGCTATCTGCGCTGGGACTCGCTGGGCGAATTCCTCGCGCTGCAGGCCTCGTTCGAGTTCGTCGGCGACAAGACCGGCAACGCCAAGGCCAAGGTGCTGGCCAAGGCGCTGGACCAGGCCAACGGCCGCATCCTCGACAACAACCGCTCGCCGGCGCGCAAGGTCGGCCAGCTGGACAACCGCGGCACCCACTTCTACCTCGCCCAGTACTGGGCGCAGGCGCTGGCCGACCAGAACGAGGACGCCGCGCTCAAGGCCATCTTCACCCCGCTGGCCAAGGCGTTGGTGGAGCAGGAAGCCACCATCATGGCCGAGCTCAATGGCGCACAGGGCAAGCCGGTGGAGATCGGCGGCTACTACCACCCGGATCTGGCCAAGGTGAGCGAGGCCATGCGCCCCAGCCCCAGCTTCAATCGGGCGCTGGCGGCGCTGGGAGCGTCGGCAGGCTGATCTCGTCTGCCGCATCCGGCACCGCGCACTGCGGGCCCGCCGGATGCGGCAGATCTCCGCTACGCCCGGAGATTTCGCCATGCTCGTGGCGCTGCGGGCCGCCTGCGCGGCAGCGAAGCGCGGGCGTTGAGTCAATCTGACTCCGAAGCGAACCCGTCCAGCGGGTTGTCTGCGGCGCTGCAGCGTTTTGCGCCGCCTGTGCGCCGTGGCGCTGCATGGGTCGAGTGATTACAATGCAATCATTGCAGTCACTGCGGGAGGGCTTTTCCATGGCCACCATGACCATTCGCAATCTGGACGACGATCTGAAGGCGCTGCTGCGTCTGCGGGCGGCGCGGCACGGGCAGTCGATGGAGGAGGAGGTGCGCAGCATCCTGCGGGCTGCCTTGGCTGGCCGCGCGGAAGACGACTCCGGTGCGTCGCTGTATGCCGCCATCCGGGCACGGGTGGAGCCGCTGGGCGGCGTGGAGCTGGAGTTGCCGCACCGCGAACTGCAGCGTGATCCACCGGATTTCAGCGAGCCGGATACCACCCCGTGATCGTGCTGGACACGAACGTCCTGTCGGAACTGGTACGCGCGCGGCCACATCCGAAGGTGGTGGCATGGGTGAGCCATCAGGCGCGTTCCCAGGTGTTCACCACGGCCATCAGTCGTGGCGAAATGGTGTTTGGAGTGCTGGTGTTGCCGATCGGTGAGCGCCGGCGGCGTCTGCAGCAGGAAGTTCAGGCCATCTTCGATACCGATATGGCAGGACGCGTGCTGCCCTATGACGGTGACGCGGCTGAGGCGCATGCGGCGTTTGCGGCGGCACGGCGAGGGCAAGGGCGCCCGGTGTCTTTGCCTGATGCCATGATCGCGGGTATTGCCAGTTCGCGCGGAGCAACGCTGGCTACCCGCAACCTGAGGGATTTCGAGGGCTGCGGGATCACGCTGGTCGATCCCTGGGATTGATCGACCACAGCGGCTCTTGATAAGGCCAGGTACCGGCCCGTGCGCAACGGCAATGCGTCCAGCCGTTCAACATTGACCTCGCACCCTGTGCCTGGAGGTCATAGGCGGGGCGCATTCGTTTTGCCGCGAAAACCACGGCCATTCGATATCCACCCCGTTCGCGTTGAACAACGGCGTGCCGCCACCCCTGCACGATCCGACGATCACCCCGGCGTTCTTACCGGGCAAGACGCGTGTGTTGTCCGCAACGCGCATGCGCGCCTTCATGCGGGTAGGCCATGATGTGGTCGGGCGATTGCCGCCGGTTTCGGCGTCACGCCGATGAGCCATGCTTGGCGTTGCCTTGCCACGGGCGGCAACTGCTGCTGCGTTGATCATGACCTTTCGCTTTTCAGATCAGGGACGTGCCGTGCGTTTCAGAATGTTTGTCTTCTTGGGGCTGCTTGTTCCGGCCATGCTCATTCCGGCCATGGGCATGGCGCAGG
>DASUJJ010000421.1:0-20390 GCA_036279335.1 Dyella sp. | reverse complement strand
GTGGGCGAGCGCACCAACGTCACGGGCAGCAAGATGTTCGCCCGCCTGATCCGCGAAGAGAAATACGACGAGGCGCTGACGGTGGCGCGCCAGCAGGTCGAGAACGGCGCGCAGGTCATCGACATCAACATGGACGAAGGCATGCTGGATGCCGTCGCCGCCATGACGCGCTTCCTCAACCTGATCGCCTCCGAACCGGACATCGCACGCGTGCCCATCATGATCGACTCGTCCAAGTGGCTGGTGATCGAATCGGGCTTGCGCTGCGTGCAGGGCAAAGCCATCGTCAACTCGATCTCGATGAAGGAGGGCGAGGAGGAATTCCTGCGTCAGGCCACACTGTGCCGCCGCTACGGCGCCGCCGTCATCGTCATGGCCTTCGACGAAAAAGGCCAGGCCGATACCTTAGCCCGCAAGATCGAGATCTGCAAGCGCGCCTACGATTTGCTGGTAGAAAAAATCGGCTTCCCGCCCGAAGACATCATCTTCGACCCCAACATCTTCGCCATCGCCACCGGCATCGAGGAGCACAACAACTACGCGGTCGACTTCATCAACGCCACGCGCTGGATCAAGGAAAACCTGCCCTACGCGCGCATCTCCGGCGGCGTGTCCAACGTCAGCTTCAGCTTCCGCGGCAATGACCCGGCGCGCGAAGCGATCCACACCGTGTTTCTCTACCATGCGATCAAAGCCGGCATGACCATGGGCATCGTCAACGCCGGGGCACTGGCGATATACGACCAACTGCCGGCCGACCTGCGCGAGGCGGTCGAGGACGTGGTGCTCAACCGCCGCGCCGATGGCACCGAGCGCCTGCTCGAGCTGGCCGAGCGCTACCGCGGCAGCAAGGGCGCCGCCGGTGACAGCGGCGAGGACCTCGCCTGGCGCGAGCTGCCGGTGGCCGGACGCCTGTCGCACGCCCTGGTGCACGGCATCGACAAGTATGCCGTCGAAGACACCGAGGAAGCGCGGCTGGCGGCGGCGCGCCCGCTGGACGTGATCGAAGGCCCGCTGATGGATGGCATGAACGTTGTCGGCGACCTGTTCGGTGCCGGCAAGATGTTCCTGCCACAGGTGGTGAAGTCCGCCCGCGTGATGAAGAAGGCCGTGGCGCACCTGATTCCCTACATCGAGGAAGAGAAGCTGCGCACCGGCGACGCCGGCAAGAACAACGGCACCATCATCATGGCCACCGTGAAGGGTGACGTGCACGACATCGGCAAGAACATCGTCGGCGTGGTGCTCCGCTGCAACAACTTCGAGGTGATCGATCTGGGCGTGATGGTGCCGGCGCAGAAGATCCTCGACGCCGCCCGCGAGCACAACGCGGACATCATCGGCCTGTCCGGTCTGATCACGCCCTCGCTGGAGGAAATGGCCCAGGTCGCCCGCGAAATGCAGCGCCAGGACTTCCACCTGCCGTTGCTGATCGGCGGTGCGACCACCTCGCGCGCGCACACCGCGCTGAAGATCGACCCGCACTACAAGGCGCCCACCGTGTGGGTGAAGGACGCCTCGCGCGCCGTCGGCGTAGCGCAGTCGCTGCTGAGCAAGGAGCTGGTCGACGCGTTCATGGACAAGGTGCGCGCCGAGTACGCCGACGTGCGCGAACGCCACCGCAACCGCGGCCCCGGCAAGCAGCTGGTGTCACTGGAGAAGGCGCGCGGCCAGCGCTTCAGCTGCGACTGGGAGGCCTACGAGCCCGCCCAGCCGAAGCAGCCCGGCCTGCACGTGTTCGACCACTACGACCTGGCCGAACTGCGCGGCTACATCGACTGGACGCCGTTCTTCAACGCCTGGGAACTGGCCGGACGCTACCCGGCCATCCTCACCGACGAGATCGTGGGCGCACAGGCCAGCGAGCTGTTCGCCGATGCGCAGACCATGCTCGATACGCTGATCGCCGAGAAGTGGCTCACCGCGCGCGGCGTGATCGGCTTCTGGCCGGCGGCCAGCGTCGGCGATGACATCGCCTTGTTCCCCACTCCCGCCGCGAGCCACGCCGCGAATGAAGATACGGGTCACGCACCGTCCTCCGCTGCCGGCGAACCCTCACCCCCAACCCCTCTCGCCCGGGGAGAGGGGGGCATCGTTTTGCACCACCTGCGCCAGCAGGCGGACAAGCCGGTGGAACGCCCCGACTTCTGCCTGAGCGACTTCGTCGCCCCGAAGGAATACGGCAAGCGCGACTGGATCGGCGGCTTCGCGGTGACCGCAGGCATCGGCATCGAGCAGCACGTGGCGCGCTTCGAGGCGGGGCACGATGACTACTCGGCGATCCTGCTCAAGTCGCTGGCCGACCGCCTGGCGGAAGCCTTTGCCGAACGCATGCACGAGCGCGTGCGGCGCGAGTTCTGGGGCTACGCGCCGGACGAAGCACTGGCGTCCGAGGCGCTGATTGCGGAAAGCTACCGCGGCATCCGTCCGGCCCCCGGCTATCCAGCCTGCCCTGACCACACCGAGAAAACCGCGCTGTTCGAACTCCTGGACGCCCCGGCAAACGCGGGCATCACGCTTACCGAGGGTTTTTCGATGTACCCGGCGGCGGCCGTTTCGGGCTGGTACTTCGCCCATCCGGACAGCCAGTACTTCGTGGTCGGGCGGATCACCCGCGAGCAGGTGCTCGACTACGCCAGGCGCAAGGGCTGGAGCCGCGAGGAAGCCGAGCGCTGGCTGGCGCCGGTGCTGGACTACGACCCGGATTGATCGGCGCGGATCACACCTCGCTCTCGACCACCCGGCGGCGCTTCGTCTCGCGCATGTGCATCACCAGGTTGTAGATCGAGACGAAGGCCGGGAAGAAATTGGAGAGGATGCCGACCGAGTCGTTCTTGCCCACGATGAAGTACGCCAGCAGCAGCGCGCTGCCGCACACCGACAGCCACCAGAACGCCAGCGGCATCACCACCCGCTTGAGCTTGCGCGTGTAGTACATCTGCACGAACCAGCGGCTGGTGAACATCAGCGAGCCGAGCAGGCCCACCGCTTTCCACGGAGTCAGCTCGAAGCCCTGCAGGGCGGCGAGGATGCGGTGCAGTTCGTGCTGGAACAGATCCATCGGGGCGGGTCCGGGGTGGAAAGCGCGCCAGTCTAGCAATCCCGTGCCCGCGACCCTACCGGCGCCGGCAACCCGGCGCCTCTGGCCGGTTGACCGGCGTGATGACACCCCGTATATTTGCGCGCTCTCGGCGGGCGGTTAGCTCAGCGGTAGAGCACTGCCTTCACACGGCAGGTGTCACAAGTTCGATCCTTGTACCGCCCACCACCGAATCGACGACAAAGGGCCCGGCATTGCCGGGCCCTTTGTCGTATGCGGGCCGGCCCGGCCGTGCTGCGCCCCTCATGCATGAACGCGGCGCCTGCCTGCGCGCTCCTGTCCAACCCGACAGCGGCTGGCGCATGCCACTATGAGGACGAACCCGCGCGGCGATGCCTGACCGCGTGCGTCAACGCAGACGGATCTCCCATCCTGCCCCGGCATGGGCATTACGCCACGGCTGAATCGAGCTCGCCATGCAATTCCCCCGTCTGCCTGACAACGAAACCGAACGCCTGGCCCTGCTGCATTCGCTTGGCCTGCTCGATCACGAGCCGGATCCGACGATGGACCGCATCACGCGCACCGCAGCGCGGCTGTTTGAAGTACCCATCGCCCTCGTCACGCTGGTGGACAGCAATCGGCAGTGGTTCATGTCGCGGGTGGGCCTGAAGGTGGCGGAGACCTCGCGCAACGACTCCATGTGCGGCCACGCGATTCTCGAACCGGTCGCCCTGATCGTGAACGACGCACTGAGCGATCCGCGCTTCCACGACAACCCCCTGGTGCTCGGCCCGCCGCACATCCGCTTCTACGCCGGCCGCCCGCTGCGCTCGCGTCGCGGGTTGGTGCTGGGCACGCTGTGCCTGATTGATCGCCGGCCCCGCCCGTTCGACGCCGATGAGCTCGCCGCGCTGGAAGATCTTGCCGCCATGGTCGAGGCGCAGCTGCGCCACCGGGAACAGGTGATCGAAGCGCGGGCCGTCAAGGCGTCGCTGGAACGCAGCGAGATGTTGTTTGCGCGTACCGTCACGCATGCGGCGGTGGGCATTGCGGTGGCCACGCCCGAAGGCCGCTGGCTGGAAATGAACCAGCGCTTCTGCGACATCGTCGGCCATCGCCGCGAGCAGCTGATCGACCAACCGGCGCAGGACATCGTGCATCCTGATGATCTCGACGAAGGCATCCGGATGCTGCGCACGGTGCTGGCCGGCGAGGTGGATGCGTTCGATCTGGAAGTGCGCTTCGTGCGCGCCGACGGCAGCGTTTCGTGGACCCAGGTGGGCGCCTCGGCGCTGATGGATGATCAGGGCCGGCCGGAAAACCTGGTCACCGTGCTGACCGACATCAACCCGCGCAAGCGCTTCCAGCACGAGCTGGAGGCGCTGCAGCACACCCTGGAACAGCGCATCGTCGAGCGCACCGCCGAGCTGCACGACGTGGTGGAAAAGCTGCAGGGCGAGATTGCCTTCCGCGAGGAGGCGCAGCGCGCACTGAACGAGGAAAAGGAACGCTTCCAGGACACCTTGCGCCATGCGTCCGATGCCTTCGTGGAGGTGGACGCCGACGAGCGCATCGTTTCCTGGAACCGTTCGGCCGAGCGGATCTTCGGTTGGTCGCGCGAGGAGGCAATTGGCCGCTCGCTGTCGCAGACCATCGTGCCGGAACACCTGCGCGCCGGGCACCTGGAGGGTTTTCGGCGCTTCGTTGCGCACGATCCGTCAAGCGGGCAACGCATGGGGCAACGCATGGAACTCACGGGCATGCGCCGCAATGGCGAACAGTTCCCGCTGGAGTTGACCCTGGGCAGTACGCGCACCGGCGGCGAGTGGCTGATCAATGCATTCCTGCACGACATCAGCCGGCGCAAGGCCGACGAGCTGGCCCTGCGCGAGAGCGCCGCGCGCATGAAGACCATCACCGACAACGTGCCGGCGATGATTGCCTTCATCGACCACACCCTGCACTACCGCTTCCACAACCGCGCCTACACCGACTGGTTCGGCATCGCGCCGGACTCGCTGGTGGGAACCCATGCCCTCGCATTCTGGGGCGAGTCGACCTACCAGCACCTGCGCCCGTCGCTGGAGACCGTGCTGGGCGGCAGCAGCGTCGCGGTGGAATACCAGTTGCAGGCGCTCAGCGGGCCGATGTGGTTCTACGCCAGCCTGGTGCCGCGCATCGAGGACGACGATCGGGTCTCCGGCTTCTATCTGCTCGCGCAGGACATCACCGAACGCAAGCGCCTGTATGAGCAGATCGAACACGAAGCCACCCATGACGCGCTCACCGGGCTGCCCAACCGGCGCGCCCTGGTGCAGCGGCTGATCGAGGCGATGGCGCGCTCGCGCCGGCATGAAAAGCCGATGGCGGTGCTGTTCATGGATCTGGACGGCTTCAAGCAGATGAACGACACGCTCGGGCACGAATTCGGCGACGCCGTGCTGCAGCACTTCGCCACTACCGTGCGCGGCGCGGTGCGCGAGACCGACTACGTGGCGCGACTGGCCGGCGACGAATTCGTCGTCGTGCTGGAGGATCTGGATCCCGCCGACGAGCAGGCAGCCGTCCGGGTCGGTGCCGGGGTGCTGAAGCGGCTGCGCCTGGATCAGGAGATCGAGGGCGTGGCGGTCGCCCTGGCCACCAGCATCGGAGTGGCGCTGCACACCGGTCATGACGAGGAAACCCCGCAGGAACTGCTGCATCGCGCCGATGCCGCCATGTACCGCGCCAAGGCCGCCGGCAAGCGCCAGCTGGCGTTCTGAGCTGACGCGCTCAGGAAGTCGCGTGCGGGCCCTCTTCGATCGCCACCTGTTCGATCAGCAACCCCAGGAAACGATCGCGGCAGGCGCGATAACGCGCATCGTGCGGGCCGGCGAGGGCGGCGGCATGCATCGCATCATGTGCCTCGTACAGCGCCGACGGAGACGGCGAAGACGGCAGGCGGTCCAGATAGCGGCCGGATGTGCACGCCGATTCCGCGTGCTGCTGCCAGAACACGCTGCCGTGCGGCAGCGCGTGCAAGTGCTCTTCCCACAGCAGCGCACCGGCCAGGGCACCCAACGCGGTATGGGGCACGGCATGGGTCCAGCCGTGGCGGAAATCGCCCAGCCAGCCGGCGACGGCCTCGCCCGGCATCGGCCGGGCCAGCGCGTAACCCTGCCCCATGTCGGCACCCATCAGCAGTGCCGCCTCGATCAAACCGGGGGTTTCCAGACCTTCCACCACGACCTCCAGATCGAGGTCATGGCCGAGGCGGATCAGCTGCCGGATGAAGCGCAGCGTGCGCAGCGGATCGTCCGCTGCCTGCATCACGATGGCCTGGTCGATCTTGACGCGATCGAACGGCCACTGCCGCAGCCGGATCAGCGAGCTGTAGCCGGCGCCCAGATCGTCTTCCACCAGCCGCACGCCCAGCGCCTTGAGCGCGCGCATGCCGGCCATTGCCTCGGCCGCGTCGTGCTCCGTGCCGAGCGGTGATTCAAGGATCTCGAACAGCAGCGATCCGGCGCCGCAGGAGCCTGCCGCAAGCACCTCGGCGGCGGCCTCGGCGTAGCGCCCATCCTGCAGTGCCGCGGCGGGCGCGTTCACCGACATGTCCAGCGCATGGCCGGCGGCCGCCAACCGTGCACGCTGGTCGGCGGTCTGGGTGAGCACGTTGCGGAACAGTGCCAGCAGGTCGTCGTCGCCCAGCGCAGGCAGGAACCGTCCCGGCATCAGCAGCTGGCCGTCGATGTCGCGCAGGCGCGCCAGTGCCTCCAGCTCGGTCACCCGACCATCGCTCAGGCGCACCACGGGCTGGTAATGCACTTGCAGGGCATCGGTGCCGATCAGCGCCCGCCAACGCTCGCGCACGAAAAACGGCAGCAGCGCGGTGCCCGGACGCGGCGGCGACAGCCGTGCCAGCGCAAGATCGAGGAGGTTCTTCAACTGGTCGACGAAAGCTTGCTGGTCCTCGCTTTGCAGTCCACCGGCGTAGGGGCTGTACAGGGTCAGCACTGCCGAGGGCGTGGCCCGCACCGGACACAGCGGCACCGCCACGCTGGAGACGATGCCCATCGCCACCGCGGGCTCTCTCCACACGTCCATGGTCGGATCGGTGCCGTAGTGCAGGCAGCGCTGGATGGTTGCCGTGCGCCACGCCCGCCCGGTCGGCCCGCCACCTTGCGGGTCGCCGGCGCTGACTCCGATCGGTGCCGCCTCGCCGCGGGCCAGCACGCGCAAATAGTTTGCAAATGCTTCGCCGCCGACCGCCTCGTAGGTGAGCTCGCCGGTGTGATCGGGGCGCCCCACCGCGCAGGAGCTGATCTCGTCGTGGCCGGAAAGCATGTCGACCACGCCCTGGATCAATTCCAGGTAGCCGTCGGCCGACCATGCCAGCGTGTTGAGCCGGGCCAGCAGCGCCACGCGTGCGCGCTGCAGGTCGCGCATGCTCTCCAGCTGCCACTGGCGCTCCAGCCCCAACCGCTGCAGCACGATGCTCAGCGGCCGTCGATCGTGGGGCGACACATCGCCCAGCATCGCGGCAATCAGGTCGCGCAGGCGTTCGATGCCTTCCAGCAGCCACACCTCGTCCAGGCCCACCGCGGCGTGGAATCGGCCGGCACGGCTGGAGCGTGTGCGATGCGTGCCGATGTCGAGGTCCGGCTCCAGAAGCAGTTGCACATGCCGGGCGAAGCGCTCGTTGATCAGCGCCCGATCGGCCTCGGGAAGCACGGCAAACAGCCGGGCAATGCCGTCGTGGCCCTGCAGTTCGGCATTGAATGCGGCAAGCAGCGCGGGAACACGCGGCGCCACCAGCTCTCGCCAGGGCTGCAGCACGGCCGCCGCCGACGGACCGTACGGAACCTGCCCGCGGCCGTCGTCAGCCGCAGGCAGCGCGGGCTCGGAGTGGGCGGTCAGCGGGGTGGACCACCAGCGCTCGCGCTGGCGCTTGCGCGACTTCACCTGATACATCGCCTGGTCGGCGCGCCGCAGCAGCTGCTCGCCGCTGCCCTTGGCGTGATCGGGAAAGATCGCGATACCCAGGCTGGCCGCCAGCTCGAAGCTGGCGCCGTCGATCTGCAGCGGTTCGCGCAGGCGCTGCCACACGCGATCCAGCAGGGGTTCGAGCTCTTCCTCGTCGCGCAGTCCCTCGCAGACCAGCACGAATTCGTCACCACCCAGGCGTGCCACGTAATCGTCCGGGCGCAGCGCATCGCGCAGACGCTGCGCCACTTCCGTCAGCAGACGATCGCCCACGGCGTGGCCGTGGCGGTCGTTGATCGGCTTGAGGTCGTCCAGATCCAGCATGCCCACGGCGACCAGCCGTTCACTGCGCTCGGCGCGCTCGATCGCGCATTCCAGATGCATGTCCAGCGCGCGCCGATTGGGCAGGCCGGTGAGCGAGTCGTGCAGGGCCAGATAAGTCTGCCGCTGCTGCTCCTCGAGCAGCGCGCGTCGACGTTCGTGCTGGCTCAGCGCCAGGCCGGTGGCGTCGGCCAGTTCGTCCAGCAAGCGGCACAACTCGTCGTCGAAGGCGTCCTCTTCGCGCGTCACGACCACAAACACGCCCAGCGGCTCGGGGGGTTGCCCATCGATGTCGCTGGCCACCGGCATGATCGGCCAGCAGCCCATTGCGCCCATCTGCGCCAGCGGCTCGTGCTGCCACATCGGCGACATGTCGCTGCGCTCGCGCGGTCGCACGCGCACCTGCCGCTGGCGCAGCTGCAGGGCAAGCAGCGGTGTCGGGACGCCCGCCAGCTCGCTCGGCCGCAGCGTGGGGGACAACCGCTCAAGGGCCGGCGCGATCGGACCGATGACCGCCACCCGGCGCAGTTTTTCGCCATGGGGATCGGCCACATGCACGTCGACGGCCGCGGCGCCGGCGATGTCCACCAGCGACTGGGCCAGCGTGCGGTGCACGGCGTCGGGATCCGGTTGATCAAGCAGCGCGCGCTGGATGGTGCGCTGCGCATCACGGTAACGGCTCATGCGGGCGCTGCGCTCGACCAGCGCCTGGTGGTCCCAGAAGCGCGCCAGCTCGTCGGTGAGGCGCTGCGCCCAATCGAGCAGGTCCCGGCTGAGATCCGCCGAACCGCGGCCGGCGTAAACGGCGAGCGTAAGCTGGCCACCATCACGGGTATCGGCCGCCGCCGCAATGCAGGAGCTGAAGCCATGCCGCGCCGCCGCCGCGTGCCAGGGTTCGAACACCGGCGCGTCGATCGCCACCGCCTGGGCGCGGCGCTCGCGCAGCGCGATGCCCACCGGACCGCTGCCACCCGGATCCGTCGCGCTACTGCTCAGCTGCAGGGCGCTGGCGTACGCCGATTCCGGCCCCGCCGCCGCCAGCACCTGCACGGCTGTCTCGCCGGGCGAGCGGCGGCCGATCCACACCAGCGGCAGACTCATCGTGGCGGCGAGGATGCCGGTGATTTCGACAATCGCAAGCCGGCGGTCGTAGCCCGGCGCCGTATGCAGCAGGGTCAGCGTTTCGGCCACGCTCTGATAGAAGCGCGAGCGCAGCTCCAGGCTGGCCGTCTGCGCGCTGTCGGCGTCTGGGGTGCTCACGTTGCTGGTGTCCGCTGCCTGTTCGCCAGATTCCACGTCGACCGCCATGTCTGCCCGAGTTGCCTCATCGACCACCTGTGCCGGCGTCCATGGCCCGCCGCCGATCGCCGCGGACCTCAAGCACCGGGCGAACCCCCAAACGACATGGGCGTGACGCTGACGAACCTATTGTCCACCCCGGAGAGCTCTTCAACGAGCGCACGACATCCGGCCCACGCCTGGCCTCGCATCATACGCCTGGGGCCGGTGCCGCGGGCCAGACTGCGCCGCGATCCGGACAGCGGCAAGGGAGGACGCATGCCACCGATGCAGCATGGCGCGTCGGCACGCTTCGGGCTGGCCCTGCTGGCGTTGTTCGCGCTGGTCACGGCTGCGCTCGGCATCGCACCGCGCTATCGCCAGGACTGGCTGCTGGAAAACGTGGTCGTGCTGATTGCCGTGCCCCTGCTGGTTCTCGGCTGGCGGCATCTGCGCTTCTCGCGCGGCGCCTACCTGGCCCTGTGCGCGTTCCTGCTGCTGCACGAGACAGGTGCGCACTACACCTATTCCGAGGTGCCCTACGGCGCCGCGTTTGCGCACCTGACCGGCCACTCGCTCAACGCGATGCTGGGGCTGCACCGCAACCACTTTGACCGCGCCGTGCACTTTCTCTACGGCGTGCTGGTGACGCCCATGGCCGTGGAGCTGTTCGCCCATCGCGCGCCGCCGCGCGGCGTGTGGCGATGGATCCTGCCGGTGAGCTTCGTGATGTCGCACTCGGTGATCTACGAGCTGGTGGAATGGCTGGCCGCGCTGCGCTTCGGCGGCGCGCTGGGGGTGGCCTACCTCGGCACCCAGGGCGATCCGTGGGACGCCCAGCAGGACATGGCGCTGGCGGCGCTGGGCAGCGCGTTGTCGGTGGGTCTGCTGGCACGGCCCGGACGGCACGCTCGCAGGTGCTGAGGGCCCGGTGCCGCGGCCAACCCGCGGCCCGGGCAGGTGCCCGCGCGATGAAGTGTGAACGGGCATTGCGCCGTGATCCCGCGGGGCAACCCCGCGAGTTGCCGGGGTGACCCGACAGGACCATGATCGAAGCACGTCCCCGGCTCGCGGGCCACCCGCCCCGAGCGCCACACCCCGCAGCCCTCATGTCCAGCCTCCGACGCCATGCGTCCCGTCACCTGCCCGCGCTGATCCTTGGCGCGCTGCTGGGGCTGCTCAGCCTTGGCGCGATTCGCGCGGCCGGCAGCACGCGCTTCTTCTGGCATCCGGAGATCGCGCCCAGCGGCCCGGTGGTGGTGGTGATCAGCCTGGACGAGCAGCACATCTACGTGTATCGCAACGGCGTGGCGATCGGCGTGGGCCCCATCAGCTCGGGCAAGCCCGGCTACGAGACCCCACCGGGCGTGTACAGCATCCTGCAGAAGGAGCGCGAGCATCGCTCCAACCGCTACGAGGACGCGCCGATGCCTTACATGCAGCGGCTCACCTGGGACGGCATTGCAATGCACGGCGGCGCCCTGCCCGGCCATCCGGCCTCGCACGGCTGTGTGCGGCTGCCGCAGGCGTTCGCCGAGAAGCTGTTTGCGATCACCCGGCGCGGCGGCATCGTGGTGGTGGCCGACGCACGCGTGTCGCCGGCGCACATCGCCCATCCGGCGGCCGTCGCACCGATCGATCTGACCGGTGCGCCGATGTCGACCGCCGCGGTCATGCAACCCGCCGCCCCGGATGCCCCGCCAGCGGGCGCCGAACCCACGCCGGTCAGCGTGGTGGTCAGCACGCGTGACCGCATGGTCCATGTGCTGCGCGGCGGCCTGCTGGTGGATCGCTCGCCGCTCGAACTGCTGGCTGAGCCGCCCCCGACGGGCATCGTGCTCTACGTGATGACCGGCTGGCGCCGCAGCGACTCCGAGGCGCCGTTGGCCACGGCGCTGCCAAGCTGGTCGGCGTACCGCATCCTCGGCAGCGGCACGGTGCCCGAACCGAGTCAGATGGCGGGCCAGCTGCAGGTTCCCGAAGCCTTCGGCGCGCGGCTGCAGGCGGCCCTGGTACCCGGTTCCACCGTGCTGGTGACCGACCTGCCCGGCTACGGCAACCCGCACGGGCCGCCCTACGCGAAATTGCTCGAATCGGAGCCGGCACCCGCGCCGGCCGCCGCCGGGACCCCGTCAAAACGTGAGGAAGATCACTGAAGTCACTGACTTCATTCATGTTCCCTGACAAATGGTTCAGCCGACGCCGGCAACACTCGCCGATTGCTGTCTTTTGCTGCCGCGGTATCTCCCATGCGCCTTGTCGAACCTCGCACCCTCGTGCGTCGCGTACTCCCCGTTGTGTTCGGGCTTTTCGCGTTGCCGCTGGCGGCGCACGCGGCCGCACCACCTCCTGCGGCGGCAACGGACACGCTGGCCCGGGCGCTTTCACGCGCCGCACCGGCGGCCGACCCCAAGGTGATCGCGCTGGCCACGCGGGCGCTGCAGTGCGTGCAGAAGGCCATGCCGACGCGCACCTTGAGCGTGATCGACTACTCGCGCCCGTCCACCGAGCCACGCCTGTGGGTGTTCGACGTGCACCAGCGGACGCTGCTGTTCCGCGAGTGGGTGGCACACGGCCGCAACAGCGGCGACAACCTCACCGAGCACTTCTCCAATACTCCGGGCAGTTTGATGTCGAGCCTGGGCACCTACGTGACCGACGGCACCTATCAGGGGCACAACGGCTACTCGCTGCGGCTGAAAGGGCTGGACGAGGGCTTCAACGACAACGCGGAAAGCCGCGCCATCGTGATCCACGGCGCCGACTACGTCAGCCCTGTGTTTGCAAAGACGCAGGGGCGCATCGGCCGCAGCTGGGGCTGCCCTGCCGTGCGCACCGGCGTGGCGCACAAGCTGATCGACGCGATTCGTGAGCGCTCGGTGGTGTTTGCCTACTATCCGGACAAGCACTGGCTGCGCAGCGCGCCCACGCTGGGCGATTGCGGTGCCAGCGTCACCGCCCAGCTGCAGAACAGTGCCGGCGACGGGGGCGCCCGCGCCGCACTCAGCCCCTGATCGAACCGGCGCTCAGTGCGCCATCAGCAGCGGCAGGTGGGTGTGATCGAGCACATGGCGGGTGGCGCCACCGAGCACCAGCTCGCTGAGCCGCGAACGCCCCCACGCCCCCATCACCAGCAGGTGGGCGTCCATCGCCCGCGCTTCGTCCAGCAGCGCCTTGCCGGTGTGCGGCGGTTCGTCGAAGCGCTCCCACTCCACGGTGACACCGTGCCGGGTCAGCCACGCCTGCAGCGGTAGTGGCGGTGGCGCCAGTCCCGGCAGCCCGGCTTGCTCGCCATCGAGTACGCGCACCCTGCTCGCACGCTGCAGCAGCGGCAGCGCCGCCTTCACTGCGTCGGCCGCCTCGCCCGAGCCGTTCCAGGCGATCAGGATCCGATCGAGCGTGGCCACGCCCTGCCAGGTCTCCGGCACCAGCAGCATCGGGGCGGCGTCGCCAAACAGCGTGCGGGTGATGTTGTCGAAGCCGATCGGCGAGTCGGGATTCTTCACCGGCAGACCGGTGACGATGAACTGCGCCAGCCGCGAGCGCTTGGCCAGCACCGGCACATAGCTTCCCCGGATCACCTCCCACTCGCCCTGCACGCCGTGCCGCGCACACAGCTCCTGCCACCAGCCACCGTGCGCCTGGGCAGCGCGCTCCTCGGTATCGAGCAGGGCCAGCGCCTCGGGCATGGTCATGATCGGCGGATAGACCGCCACCACGTGCATGCCGGTGACGAAGGCCTCGAGCCGGCGGGCGGTGGTCATGCCCACGACGGTGGCCGGCGCGTCGTCATCCATCTGTTCGACGTTGATGATGAGGTCGATCATGAGCAGTCCTTGCTGGCGGGGTGATGCCCGGATGGTGCGCGGGGACGCCGGCCGGCCTCTTGACCCGGGTCAAGCCTGAAGGGCTCAACCCCACAGCGGCAGCATGGCCAGCACCACCGCCGCCATCGCCAGCGTCGCCAGCCAGCCCAGCCAGCGCAGCGGGCGGGAAATCACCAGCTCGCCCATCACCGACCGACGCGAGGCCATCGCCATGATGCCGGCCATCAGCGGCACCGCGATCACGCCGTTGAGCACTGCCGACCAGAACAGCATGCGGATGGGATTGATCGGCGAGTAGCTCAGCAGCAGGCCCAGCAGCATCGCACCGACCAGGATCAGGTAGAACAGCGGCGCCTTGCCGGGCCGTCGCCCGAGGCCTTCGGACCACTGAAACACCTCGGCCACCGCGTAGGCGGCCGACCCCGCCAGCACCGGCAGCGCCAGCAGTCCCGTGCCGAGAATGCCCAGTGCGAACAGCGCACCGGCAAATGGTCCGGCCAGCGGACGCAGCGCCCGTGCCGCGTCGGCCGAGCTCTGGATGTCGGTCACCCCATGCGGATGCAGCACCACCGCCGCGGTGAGCATGATGAAAAACGCCACGGCGTTTGAATACAGCATGCCCACCGCGGTATCGAAACGAATGCGCCCAAAGGCCACCGGCGCGTCCAGCGGCCGCTCGCGCAGCGGCCGCTGGTGGGCGGCCCGTTCCTCTTCCACTTCCTGCGAGGCTTGCCAGAAAAACACGTACGGGCTGATGGTGGTGCCGAAGATCGCCACCAGCATCAGCAGATAGCCGTGTTGCGGCACCCACTGCGGCCACAGCATCGCGGCCAGCACCGCGCGCCACGGCACGTCGACCACCATCGCGGTCAGCACATAGGCGAACAGGCTCAGCGTGAGCAGCCGCAGCGCCGGCGCGTAGCGCGGAAATGGAACCACCACCTCCAGCGTCATCGACGCCAGCGACAGGCCGAGTGCATACATCGGCGCGGAGCCACCCAGCAACATCGCCGCGGCCTCGCCGATGGCGCCGATGTCGGCGGCCAGGTTGAAGATGTTCGCGCCCAGCAGGAGGGCCACCAACACCACCGTGAGCCAGCGCGGGAAATACTCCCGCATGTTGGCGGCCAGCCCGCGCCCGGTCACGCGGCCCACCTCGGCGCTGACCATCTGGATGCCGATCATCAGCGGCAGCGTGAGATACAGCGACCACAGCGGCGCCAGCCCGAACTGCGCACCGGCCTGCGAATAGGTGGCAATGCCGCTGGGATCGTCATCGGCAGCACCAGCGATCAGGCCCGCGCCGAGCCGCCGCGACAGCGGCCGAGGGGCAGTCTCGGGCAAGTCAGATCCGGGCCGCGTCACGATCCACTCCGGGCGATCTTGTGCCGAAGCGTGCGCCCGCCGCACCGACCCGATGCTTGACGCTCATCAAGGCAGGCATGCGGCACCCGTATCACGCTGCTGTTCCACGCCAGCCAACGCGGGAGTCGATCATGTTCAAGCATCTGCTGGTGCCCACTGACGGATCGGAGCTCTCGACGCGCGCGGCCCATACCGCCATCGAGCTGGCGCAGGCCTGCCAGGCAGGCATCCACGTACTGCACGTGGTGCCGCCGTTCCACACCGTGTCGTACATGGCAGAAATGCTCGCAGCCACCGAAATCAGCTACACGCAGGAGTCGATCGCCCGCGCCGAGCGCATCCTCGCCGACGTGCGCGACCTCGCTGCCCGGGCGCACGTGCCCTGCGACAGCAGCTACGTGCTGGACGATCGCCCGCATCAGGTGATCACCGAAACGGCCAGGGACAAGCAGTGCGATCTGATCGTGATGGCCTCGCACGGCTGGCGCGGACTCAACCGCCTGCTGCTGGGCAGCGAGACACACAAGGTGCTGCTGAAGTCGGACGTGCCGGTACTGGTTTGCCACTAAGCGACGCGGGTGGATGATGCGCCGATGCGTGCCGGCAGCGGGCCGGTACGATTCCCACGGAGCCGGGGCATGCCGTCACCCTCGCCGGGCGCGACAGCGACCACCACGCGACCGGGCCTGAGCCGCGACGAAGCCGCGCGCCGCCTCGCCGCGCAGGGCCTGAACGTGCTGCCCGGGGGCGAACGCAAATCGCTGTGGCGCATTGCGCTCGGCGTGCTCGCCGAGCCGATGTTCCTGATGCTGCTGGTGGCCGGCGGCATCTACCTGGCCCTGGGTGACCGCGCCGAAGCGATGTTCCTGCTGGCCTCGGTGCTGTTCGTCATCGGCATCACGCTGGCGCAGCAGCGCAAGACGCAGCGCGCGCTGGAGGCGCTGCGCGAGCTGTCCGCACCGCGCGCGCTGGTGATCCGCGATGGCACGGAGCTGCGCGTGCCGGGCGTGGAAGTGGTGGTCGGCGACCTGCTGGTGCTGCACGAAGGCGACCGCATCGCCGCCGACGCGCACCTGCTCGACGGCCAGCTCGACGTGGACGAGTCACTGCTCACCGGCGAGCCGGTGCCGGTCAGCAAGTTGCCCGGCGAAGCTGCCGGCACGCTGTCCGCCAGCACCGTGGTGACCCGCGGCGTGGGCGTGGCGGAAGTCTTCGCTACGGGCGCAAGCACCGCCTTCGGCGCCATCGGCCAATCGCTGGCCGGCACCCGCGAGGCGGTATCCGGCCTGCAGCGGGCGTCGCGCCGGCTGATCCGCCTGCTCACCATCAGCGGGCTCGCGCTGGCCGTGTCCTACTTCCTGCTCGCCTGGCAGTGGGACGGCCACGGCCTGCTGGAAAGCGTGCTCGCTGGCGTGGCGCTGAGCATGGCGACCCTGCCAGAGGAGATCCCGGTGATCCTCACCGTGTTCCTCGCGCTCGGCGCGTGGCGCATCGCCCGGCACAAGGTGCTCACGCGGCGCATGGATGCGGTGGAAACCCTCGGCGCCATCACGGTGCTGGCGGTGGACAAGACCGGCACGCTCACCCAGAACCGCATGCGCGTGGCCGAGCTGGCGGTAGACGGCGAACACTTCGCCGCGATGGAGGCATCGGTATTGCCCGAACGCTTCCATGCCCTGCTCGAGTTCGCCGTGCTGGCCACGCCCGCCGATCCGTTCGACCCGATGGAGAAAGCGATCCAGGACACCGGCCAGCGCTGGCTGCGCGGCACCGAACACCTGCACGCCGAGCTGCAGCCGGAAACCGAATACGGCCTCTCGACCGACATTCTCGCCATGACGCGCGTCTATCCCAACGGCGCCCCGCACGACCATCTGCTCGCCACCAAGGGCGCGCCCGAGGCGGTGGCGGACCTGTGCCACCTGAGCGAATCGGCGCGCGCGGCGATCCACGCCCAGGTGCAGGCCATGGCCGAGCGCGGCCTGCGCGTGCTCGGCGTGGCGCGCGGCACCTGGCAGGGCGACGCGTGGCCCGTCAGCCAGCACGACTTCAGCTTCAGCTTCCTCGGTCTGGTGGGGCTGATCGATCCGCCGCGGCCGGAAGTGCCCGCCGCGCTGGCCGAGTGCCGCGCCGCCGGGGTGCGGGTGATCATGCTCACCGGCGACCACCCGGCGACGGCGCGGGCGATCGCGCGCGCGGTGGGTCTGGCGGATCACCCGCAGGTGCTGACCGGTGCCCAGATCGACGCACTGGACGACCATGCCCTGCGCACGCGGCTCGACACCGTGGACGTATGCGCGCGCGTGCAGCCAGTGCAGAAGCTGCGGCTGGTGCAGCAGCTGCGTCACGGCGACCGCGTGGTGGCGATGACCGGCGACGGCGTCAACGACGCGCCCGCCCTGAAGGCCGCCGACGTCGGCATCGCGATGGGCGAGCGCGGCACCGACGTGGCGCGCGAGGCCGCGGCGCTGGTGCTGCTGGACGACAGCTTCGCCAGCATCGTGGCAGCGATCCGCCAGGGCCGACGCATCTACGCCAACATCACCCGCGCCACCCGCTTCGTGTTCGCCGTGCATGTGCCGGTGATCGCGCTGGCGCTGGTGCCCACGCTGGCGCATTGGCCGCTGGTGATGATGCCGGTGAACATCATGCTGCTGGAACTGCTGATCGACCCGGCCTGCTCGGTGGTGTTCGAGGCGGAACCCGCGGCGGCCGACCTGATGCGGCGTCCACCACGCAGGCCCGGCGACACGCCGTTCGCGTGGCGCAACCTGGCCCACGGTATCGCGCAGGGCGCGGGTGTGGCCGGCGTGCTGCTCGCCGGCTACGCCCTGCTGCTCGATCACGACACGGGCATCGCGCAGGCGCGCACTGCCGTATTCGGCGCCTTGGTCGGCGGGGTGTTCGCGCTGACCCTGGCCAATCGCCAGCGCGCCCCCGGCGCGGCGCGCAATCCTTGGCCGGGCTACATGCTGGTGGCCGTCGTGCTGATGCTGGCGTGCGTGATCGCCATACCGTTCCTGCGCCGCGTCATGGGGCTGGCGCCACTCGATGCCGCCACGTTCGGGCACGCCGTGGCGATGCTGGGATTGATTGCGCTGTGGCTGGCCGCCGTCGGCCGATTTGCGCGGTACCGTCGCCGTCGTTGAGCCTGCCGGCAAGGCTGCCGGTGCGAGACGGGCGCTCGCGCCATGGTGGCGAGCAACCCTTGCACGGGACCGCGACGTTGCGCGCGATCACCGTCGTCCGCGATCAAGCTCCCGATCCGGCCTCACGCGTGCCCCGCGGGCACACTCTCGTGCAGCAACGCGCCCTGGGCATCGCGCACGCGCACCTCGACCGGCACGCCGTGACGCACGCTCTCCGTCACCACGCAGAACTGCTCGAACTGCTGCAGCAGCCGCTCGATCTGGTGGTAGTCGCCCGCCGCCTCGGGCAGATCCAGGGTGACGGTGATCCGCGCCACCCGGAGCCGTCCCTCGGCGTTGCGGCTCAGCTCGGCGTCGGCGTGGGTGACCAGCGTGCCGGGCGCGTTCTTGAACTTGCGCAGCGCGAACAGCAGCGAGGCGCTCAGGCAGTTCGCCACGGCAGCCAGCAGCAGGCGCGAGGGGCTGGGCCCGCGATCGCTGCCCAGCGGCGCGCTTTCGTCGGTGATCAGATCGGGAATGGCGCTGTCGTCGAAGGCGATGCGGAATACGTAATCGCTCTCCTGGGTCAGCGTGAGGGTGAGGCGCTGCGTCTCGCTCATGGCCGCTTCCTGGGTGCGGGGAGAAACGCCACGTTACACAGGATTTCCCCCTGCGGGCGGCGCTTGATAAAGGTCAAACGGCATCAGCCGCCCGCGGCGTACAAATGATCTTCGTTGCTTCGCCACCTGGCGGAGCGATCGATCTGCAGACGCCGGGGACTCCTGTCATGCCTGTTGACCATCAGCCTTCCGCCAAGCCCCCTGCCAGTGAGCCGGCCATGCCGCCCGAGGCGCTGGAGGGCACGCACTGGATCGAGGCCCTGAACGACGGCACCCGCGTGCTGATCCGCCCACTGCGCGCGGAGGATCACGAGCGCGAGGAAGCGTTCATCGCCCGGCTGTCGGGTGAGTCGAGGCGCATGCGTTTCCTCTCCGACTTCAAGCAGGCCAGCCCAGCGCTGATCAAGCAGCTGATGGATCTGCACTACCCGGAGCAGATGGCCTTCGTGGCGCTCGCCCACGACAACGGCGAACTGCGCGAGGTCGGCGTGAGCCGCTACAGCGCCACGGCCGATGGCGAGCGCTGCGAGTGCGCGGTGACCGTCGCCGACGACTGGCGCCATCGCGGCCTGGGCGTACTGCTGATGCAGCACCTGATCCACATGGCCCGTCGCAACGGCTTCAAGCAGATGTTCTCGATCGATGCCGCCGACAACGAACCGATGCGCGACCTCGCCCACCACCTGGGCTTCGAGCGTCACCTCGATCCGGACGACGGCACCCAAGTCATTCACACCCTCACCATGTGACGGGAGTGCCCCTGTCGGGTGCCCGCGCCGTGCCGCCGTTGATGCCCCCTGCCCCCGGCATGGCGGACGGCGCGGGCATGCCGATGCCATGCCATCGCGCCGATCCCGGCTGCGGACCGGCTGTGTGCGCCACGGCCAAGTGCAACCCACCCTGCGGGTGGTCTGGACATCATGGCGCCCGCGCGGCGTTGATCGGAGCATCCTGAAGTCAGCCATGGCGGAGGCCACACCAAGGCAGCGACACGGATTCGACAGGGGGGAGTCGATGGACATCGACGCAGTTGAGATGGGCACCACGCACCGCCCCACCGTGGGCGGCGACCGGCTGCGGCGGCTGGGTATCGATACCGGCGCCGAGCACGTGGTCTACCTCCATCACGCCTCACCGATCTGCCGCAGCGAAGGCTTTGACGCCCATGCCCGCGTGCAGCTGCAGGTAGGCGAGCGCCAGCTGCTGGCGACGCTGGCGATCGTGCACGGCGAGCTGCTGGCGCCTGACGAGGCCGGCCTCAGCGAATCGGCGTGGAGCACGCTGCAGCCGCAGCCCGACGAGCACGTGGTGATCGCCCACCCCGCCAGCGTGGAATCGCTCGCCAACGTGCGCGCCAAGATCTACGGCCACACACTGGACGATGCGCAGCTGCACGGCATCGTGCGCGACATCGTCGATCATCGTTACAGCCATCTGGAGCTGGCAGCCTTCATCACCGCCTGCAGCGGCGATCATCTGGGCACTGGCGAAGTGATTGCACTTACCCGCGCCATGGTCGACACCGGCACGCGGCTGCGCTGGCCAGCGGCCGTCGTGGTGGACAAGCACTGCATCGGCGGACTCCCTGGCAACCGCACCACGCCGATCGTGGTGGCGATCGTCACCGCGCTGGCGCTGGTGATGCCCAAGACCTCCTCTCGCGCGATCACCTCGCCGGCCGGCACCGCCGACACCATGGCGATGCTTGCACCAGTGGAGCTGGATCTGGCGCAGATGCGCCGCGCGGTGGATCGCTGCGGCGGCTGCATCGTGTGGGGCGGCGCGATGCATCTCGCCCCGGCCGACGAGGTGCTGATCCGGGTGGAGCGCGCGCTCGAAGTGG
>DASUJJ010000420.1:0-4665 GCA_036279335.1 Dyella sp. | reverse complement strand
GGCGAACAGCGCGGTGCGCTCGGCGCAGTTGCACAGGCCGTAGGCGGCGTTCTCCACGTTGCAGCCGTCGAAGCGGCGGCCGTCGTGGGTGAGCACCACCGCGCCGACCTGAAAGCGGGAATACGGGGCATAGGCGCGCTGACGGGCGGCGCGGGCGAGATTCAGCAGTTCGTCAACGGGCAGGATCGTGGCAGCCATCAATGGGTCTCCGCGTGACCCCGCGGGACGCACTCGGGCGACCGTTGGCGGGCCAGTCTACTGCGCGGCGGCAGCGCGATCATCCCGCGCCGCGTGACCGCAGTCGCCAAGCGCAGGTGGCCGCACTACGATGCCGTGACCTTTCCAACGGGGCATGCACGATGGCGATCACCGTGGGCGCATTGCGCGAGACCGCTGCCGGCGAGCGGCGGGTGGCGATCACGCCGGAGATGGCGAAGAAGATGCGCGGCCGCGGCTGGCGCGTGCTGCTCGAACGCGATGCGGGCACCCGCGCCGGCTTCCCCGATGCGTTGTATGCCGACGTCGAGTTCGCCAGCGCGGACCAAGTTTGCGCCCAGGTCGACCTGCTGGCCTGCGTGCTGCCACCGGCCGACGGCGCCATCGCCGGGATGCGCGAGGGCGCGGTGCTGGTGGGCCAGCTGCGGCCGTACGGGGCCGCCGAGCGCATCGCCGCGATGTCCGCGCGCAAGCTCGCCGCCTACGCGCTGGAGCTGCTGCCGCGCACCACCCGCGCGCAGGCGATGGACGTGCTCAGCTCGCAGGCGGCGGTATCCGGCTACCGCGCCATGCTGATCGCGGCCGAGGCGGCGCCGAAGTTCTTCCCCATGCTCACCACGGCGGCCGGCACCATTCGGCCATCGCGCGTGCTGGTGATCGGCGCCGGCGTGGCCGGGCTGCAGGCGATCGCCACCGCGCGCCGACTGGGCGCGCAGACCGAGGGCTACGACGTGCGGCCCGAGACGCGCGAGCAGGTGGAGTCGTTGGGCGCCAAGTTCATCGAGCTCGGCGTCAGCGCCGCCGGCAGCGGTGGCTATGCGCGCGAGCTGTCTGCCGAGGAGCGCGCCGCGCAGCAGCAGGCGCTGGCCGATCACCTGAAGAACGTCGACGTGATCGTCAGCACCGCCGCGGTGCCGGGCCGACCCGCGCCGAAGATCCTCACTGCCGCGATGGTGGCCGGCATGAAGCCCGGCGCGCTGATCGTCGACCTGGCCGCCGAGAGCGGCGGCAATTGCGAGCTGACCCGGCCCGGCGAGCGCGTGGAGCAGGGCGGCGTGACCATTGTCGGCCCGCTCAACCTGCCCGCGGGCGCGCCGCTGCACGCGTCGGAAATGTACGCGCGCAACGTGTTCAATTTCGTCGAGCTGCTGATCAAGGATGACGCGGTGGCGCCCGATGACGCCGATGAGCTGATCGCCAGGAGCTGCGTCACCCGTGATGGCACCGCGCGCTTCACCGGGTGAGCATGCGCGCCATGATTTTCTGCGCCTGAAAGACAAACGCCCCGCGATCTGCGGGGCGTTTGTCTTGGGTCGGCGGGTCAGTGGCCGGCGTCGCCGGCGCGCGGTGGCGATCGATGCTGCATGCCCATCTCGCGCAGCCACTGCTGGCGCTGTTCGATGGTCAGCGAGCGCCACTTGCGCAGCAGCGTCTCGCGCTGCGCGGCGGGCATCTGCTGGAATTGCCGGTACGCGTGGTGCAGCTGTTCGCGCTGCTCGGGCGGCAGCGCGTGGAACTTGCGCATGTTCTCGCGGGCGAGCTCGCGCTGCTCCGGCGTCATCGCGTGCCAGCGCGCGATACGCTCGCGGATCCTGGCCTGCTGTTCCGGCGGCAGGGACAGCCAGCCCCTCGCCTTGTCGAGCATGTGCGCCTGCTTGTGCGGCGGCAGGCTGTCCCAGTCGGCCTGCATGGGTGCAAGCAGCTCGCGCTGTGCCGCGCTGAGCGAGCTCCACGGACGCGCAGCGGCCTCTGCCGCGGGCGGGGCGTCTTGCGCACGAAGCGCGCTGGCGGGAACGGCGAGCAGGCCGGTCGCCGTCAGCAGCAGCATGGCGAGATGACGTGGTTTCAGCATCATGGTCCGCGCCGGGCCGGCGGGGCGGCGTCATTGGCGGCCAGCCAGCCATAGAAATCGAGATTCTGATACAGGTTCGGATCGGCGCTGTCGGCGTCGGGCGGCAGCTCGCTGTCATCCGTCGCAAGGCTGATGCGGCTGGCCGCAGGTGCGACCTGCCGGGCTGGCTCGGCGCTGTCGCGATACGGCTGCCAGACCATCAGCGCGGCGAGCGCCACGGCGGCGAAGGCGCCGGCGGGTACCAGCAGGCGCGCCGCGCCCAGCGATGTCCTGGCAGGCTGCTGCAGCGCGTCGCGCCGGGCCGTCCGAAGGCGGCGCGCCATGGCGGGATCAAGCGTGTCGCCGGCCTGCTGATAGAGCGCGCGGGCGCGCCGTTCGATGCGTTCGTCGGGCGAAGTCATCGCCATTCCTCCAGTTGGTCGCGCAGGTGGTGCATGGCGCGCGACAGATGGGTTTTCACGCTGCCTTCGGAGCAGCCCATGGCGCGTGCGGTATCGGCCACGTCGAGGCCTTCGAGCACGCGCAGCAGAAAGGCCTCGCGCTGGCGCCGGGGCAGCTGGTTGATCGCTGCCGCCATGTCGCCCCAGGACTGCGTGTCGTGCAGGCGATCGAGCGGGCCGGGCGCGGTGTCGGCCGGCTCCCAGCCGGGCAGTTCATCGCCGTCACCGTCGCGCCCGCCGCCCAGCCAGCCCACCACGATCGAGCGCACCTTGCGCCGGCGCTGCAGGTCGACGATGCGCCGGCGCAGGATGCCCCAGAACAGCGGGCTCCATTCGGCGGCGGGCTTGTCGCGGTAGCTGCGCACCAGCCGCAGCATGGCGTCCTGCACGGCATCGAAGGCTTCCTCGCGATGGCCCAGCTGCAGCTCGGCCATGCGGAAGGCGCGCCGTTCCACTTGCGCCAGGAAGGCATCCAGCGTGGCCGGCACGCTGCGCTCGCCCGCCTCCTCGGCAAGCGCAGGGTCAGTCATCGGCACGGCCAGGGTGTTCATCGGGTCGGCAGCGGCAGTATCCGACGGCGCATCGCGCGGCTCCTTCGGTTCGGTTCCAGCACTCAACGCGGCAGGCTCGCACGCGTTGACGGGCGACCGTATGATGCGGAAACCACGCCGTTCTGGCAGGGAGGGGTCATGATCGACGGTTTCCTGGCGCTGTATATCTTCATGCTGGCCGCGTTCACCGGCTACGAAATCATCGCCCGCGTGCCGGTGATCCTGCACACGCCGCTGATGTCCGGCTCGAACTTCATCCACGGCATTGTGCTGGTGGGCGCGATGATTGCGCTAGGCCACGCGCAGACCACCTTCGAAACGGTGATCGGTTTCATCGGCGTGCTGCTCGGCGCCGGCAACGCCGCCGGCGGCTACGTGGTGACCGAGCGCATGCTGGAGATGTTCAAGTCCAGCAAGCCGGGCGGTGCCAAGGCCGGAGGGAGCCACTGATGAGCTGGCTGCCGACCCTGATCAAGGCGAGCTACTTCGTGGCCGCCGCGCTGTTCATCCTCGGCCTCAAGCGCATGAGCTCGCCGCGCACCGCGCGCGGCGGCATCGTGTGGGCCGGCTACGGCATGTTGCTGGCGGTGCTGGTCACCTTCGCCTTGCCGGACATTCACAACCGCGTGCTGATCGGCGTGGCGGTGCTGCTGGGCGTGTCCGCCGCATGGTGGACCGGCAAGCGCGTGGCGATGACCGACATGCCGCAGATGGTGGCGCTGTACAACGGCATGGGCGGCGGCGCGGCGGCGGCGATCGGTGCGGCCGAGCTGGTGGGTTTTGCCGGCAGCGCGGTGGTGCTGCTGGATGGCGTGAAGTTCCGTGCCGATCCGACCGCCGCACCGGGCACGGCGCAGCTGGTGCTGGGCGTGCTGGGCGCGTTGATCGGCGCGGTGAGTTTTTCCGGCTCGCTGATCGCCTTCGCCAAGCTGCAGGGCTGGCTGGACAAGCGCTTCGTGTTTCCCGCCCAGCGCGTGATCAACCTGCTGGTGCTGGCCGCGGCGGTGCTCTGCGGCGGCTGGCTGGCGGCCGGACATCTCACGATGCCGCTGATCGCGGCGTTCTTCGTGCTGGCGCTGGCGTTCGGCCTGATGATGACGCTGCCGATCGGCGGCGCCGACATGCCGGTGGTGATCTCGCTTTACAACGCGTTCACCGGGCTGGCGGTGGCGTTCGAGGGTTTCGTGCTGGACAACGAGGCGATGATCATCGCCGGCACCGTGGTCGGTGCGGCCGGCACGCTGCTGACCCAGCTGATGGCCAAGGCGATGAACCGCTCGATCGGCAACGTGCTGTTCGGCAGCTTCGGTGCCGCGGCCGGCGGCGAAGCGCAGGCCATCTCCGGCAGCCAGAAGCCGATCGAGGCCAGCGACGCGGCGGTGATGATGGCCTACGCCGAGCGCGTGGTGATCGTGCCCGGTTACGGCATGGCCGTGGCGCAGGCGCAGCACAAGGTGTGGGAGTTCGCCAAGCTGCTGATCGAGCGCGGGGTGAAGGTGAAGTTCGCCATCCATCCGGTGGCCGGGCGCATGCCCGGGCACATGAACGTGCTGCTGGCCGAGGCCGGCGTGCCGTACGACCTGATCGCCGACATGGACGACATCAA
>DASUJJ010000419.1:0-5139 GCA_036279335.1 Dyella sp. | reverse complement strand
TGGTCGCGGTGCGCATCCCGGTGGTGTTCCTGGGCGGACGGTTCTGGGCCGAGGAAGGCGCCGTCTTCTTTCACAACGCGCTGACGGAGCCGTGGTGGGCGGCGCTGTTCGCGGTGCATACCGGCTACGTCAACCTGATCGCCAATCTGGCGACGTTGCTGGCCGCGCAGGTGCCGCTGGAGCACGCGCCGCAGGTCACGGCGGTGATCGCGCTTGGGGTGCAGACCCTGCCGGCGGTGGTGCTGGCGACCAGCCGGCTGCCCTGGCTGCGGAGCGCCCCGTCGCTGACTCTGGCGCTGCTGCTGCTGGCCACCGTGCCGGGCGCCGGAGAGGTGTGGGTCAACTCCATCACCAGCCATTTCCACATGATGCTGGCCGCGGCCCTGGTGCTGATGATCGAGCCGCGCCAGGACCGGCTGCGCTGGCTGCATCGCGGCATCCTGGTGCTGGCGCCGCTGACCGGGCCGGGGGCGGAGATGCTGGCCCCGTTGTTCGTCCTGCGCGCGCTGGTCGAGCGATCCCGGCAACGCGCCGTTCAGGCGGCACTGATCGTCGCTGCCTCGATGGTGCAACTCGGCATCATCGCCACGCATCCGGAGCCCGCCCGCGTGTACCAGGCGAGCCTGCCGCTGCTGATCGGAATCATGTACGTCAAGCACGTGCTGACGCCGCTGCTCGGTCCATGGGTGGATGCTCCTGCGCATGCGGTGCACGACGTCGTGCAGCAGGGCCATTGGCCGCTGACCGCGATGGTGATCACGCCGGTGGTGTTTGCGGCGATGGCGGCGGCAGTGGCAGCCAGCCGCCGGCCCGAACTGCGATGGAGCTTCGCGGCCGGGCTGGTGTTTGCGCTGCTGTCCTATTTCGGCGCCGTGGCAAATCAGTCAACCGACCTGCTGTACTGGTGGGTGGGGGCTCGCTATGCCTTCGCCCCGAGTGTGCTGTTCGCGCTGACGCTCCTTGGCCTGGCGTATCAGCCCGGGCTGGCGCGATGGCCGGCGCGGCTTGTGGTCGGCTGCATGCTGGTGGTCGGATTGGCGCGCTACCCGCACGTGCTGGCGACCTTTGCCACGGGCCCGGACTGGCAGCACGAGGTTGCCGCCTGGCGGGCCGATCCCGGCCACGTGCTGCGCATCTGGCCGACCGGGTGGGTGATGGAGCTGCCCCGGCGGTAGCGCCGTCGGTTTAGCTTCGCAGGCAGGCTTCGCAAATGGCCGCCACGTGCCGGTGATCCGTGCCGCAGCAGCCGCCGAGCACGGAGAGTTGCGGCAGTTGTGCGCGCAGCGCCCGATATTGCTCGCCAAGCTCGGCCGGATCACCGGAATCGAGTTCGGTGGCGGCATCCAGCTCGGCATGACTGCGGATCGAGGCATTCGCCCGGATCCCGCGCACGCGGTCGAGCCAGGGCGCGCCCGCTTGCAGCACGTCGCCGAAATGTGTGGGATGGGCGCAGTTGATCATGTAGTACGCGGGCCCGCGGTCGGTGACCTGATCAACCTGCTCGATAGCGTCCGGCAACGCCTGCTGTGACGGCAGCCGCCCATCGGTTTCAACGGTAAACGAGATCACCACCGGCAGGTCGCGCGCCTGCGCTGCCCGGACGGCGCCGATCGCCTCTTCGGCGTAGCTCATGGTGAGGGCGCTCACCATGTCCACCTCGGTATCGGCAAATGTCTCGATCTGTGCGGCATGATAGCGCTCGGCATCGTCTGCCGTCATCCGCGCGTCGGCGCGGTAGCCGTCGCCGCGCGGGCCAACCACGCCATTGACGACGATCGGTGTTCGCTCGGTGGCGAAGGCGTCACGCAACCCTGCCGCCCAATACGCCGCGCCACGATTGATTTCGGCCAGCGCCGGCGCCGCATAGCCCAGCCGCGCCCCCCAATCGGCGTTGGCACGCCAGGTCGGCGTATCGAGGATGAACCCGACACCGTGCTCATCGGCGGTGCGCAAATATGGCTCGAAGTAGCGCCGCAGCCGGTTCCGGCCGGTTGCGTCTGTCACCAGCGGGAACGACGCAAAACACGGCAGGTCGATGCCGTCCAGATAGATCAGGCAGGTTTCCATGCCGCCGTCGGTCAGGAACACCGTTCCATCAAGCTGCGGCAGCGCGCTCCGGTAGCGAGGCATGTCAGCATCCTTTGTTCGGTATGGAGCGAAGCCTATCACCGCGTCCGGGTGTGCTGTCGTTAATTTTTACATAGTTTGATACCGTCTTTCGGCGGTTGCCGGCGATGCGATGTTGTCGCGCGGCGCTTGCGCCGGTGGCTTATTCCGCCGGTTGGGTTGTGACGATCGGCGCCGGATGAAACCAAACTGTCGTTGGGGATTGGCGCTCCTGAGACGGAGCACGGCGGCGCGGGCCCTCAGCCGGATCGCTGCGCGCACCGACCTTGCACCTTCGAACCGAGCCATAGAAGAGGTGCACCGCCGCAGCAGTCACGCTTTCCCCTGCCACCCCTGGCGACACCGTGATCCTTGGAGTAGTGCTCGGCACCATGGGCCGCACCGCAAGTCTGACGCGCACCACCACCGAGACCGACATCACGCTGTCTCTCGACCTCGACGGGACCGGGACCGCGGAGATCGACACCGGGATCGGTTTCCTCGATCACATGCTGACGACACTGGCCCGTCACAGCCTGTTCGATCTCAGTGTGCGGGCCGCAGGCGACCTGCAGATCGACTGCCACCACACCACCGAGGATGTCGGCATCGCGCTCGGTCGCGCCTTCGCCCAGGCGGTCGGCGACAAGCGCGGCATCCGTCGCTTCGGCCATGCGCTGGTGCCGATGGACGAGGCGCTGGCCGAGGTCGCGGTCGATCTGTCCGGCCGTCCGTTCCTCGCCTGGGACGTCACCTTCGAGCGCCAGCGCATCGGCGAGATGGATACCGACCTGTTCGAAGAGTTCTTCCGCGCCTTCGCGATGCACGGCCTGCTCACCCTGCATGTCCGTCGCCGTGCCGGGCGCAACGCCCACCACGTAGCCGAATCCTGCTTCAAGGGGGCGGCGCGGGCGTTGCGCATGGCGGCCGAGCCGGACCCAGGCGCACCCGACACGATCCCCTCCACCAAGGGCGCGTTATGAAAACCTACACCGCGCATCTGCGACCACGTGCGGCGCCGGTACTGGTCAAGGACGGGTTCTCCTGGGGTGCGCTGCTGTTCGGCTGCCTGTGGTTGTTCGCCTGGCGCGCCTGGATACCGGCGATCCTGGCGCTGGCGGCCGGCGTGCTGATCGGGGCGCTGACCAGCGACGGCGCACGGGTCGCGCTGGAGTTCGCCCTGGCCGTACTGCTCGGCCTCGTCGGCCGCGATCTGGTCGGCTGGTCACTGGCGCGACGCGGCTACACGCTGGCCCATGTGGTGGCGGCGCGTGACGGCGATGCCGCCCTGGCGCGCCTGCTGGCTGCCCGACCTGATCTGGCTGCCGGGTTCCTGCCGCCGGGCACGGCGCGGTGAGAATCGCCGTGGTCGATTACGGCAGCGGCAACCTTGCCTCCGCCTCGCGCGCTCTGGCACTGGCTGCCGAGCGTTCCGGGATCGATGCGCAGGTGCAGGTGACGGCCGATCCCGATCATGTCAGGCGCGCCGACCGCATCGTGCTCCCCGGCCAGGGCGCATTTGCCGAATGCGCGCGCGGGCTGGAGGCGGTGTCCGGCATGCCGCAGGCGATCACCGAGGCGACCACGGCGGGCGTGCCGTTCCTGGGCATCTGCGTCGGCATGCAACTGATGGCCGAGCGCGGGCTGGAACACGCGGTCACCCCCGGGTTCGGCTGGATTGCCGGCGAGATCGCGGCGATGGATCCGTCCGGGCTGCGGCTGCCGCAGATGGGCTGGAACACGCTTGAGTTCGTCGCCGGTGCGCATCCCTTGCTGGCCGGGCTGGTGCCCGGCGACCATGCCTATTTCGTGCACAGCTACGAACTGGTGGGCGGCGCCGAGGCGGAATGCCTCGCCGTGACCGATTACGGCGGTCCGGTGGTTGCCATGGTCGCTGCCGGCAATCGCGCCGGCACCCAGTTCCACGTCGAAAAGAGCCAGGGCGTGGGCCTTCGCATCCTGATGAATTTCCTCCACTGGACGCCCTGAGATGGTGCTTGACCGCGACGCTGATCACACCCTGGAAGGGAACCCGGCCAGCGGTGAGCCGGTGCTGGCCGTCGAACGGGCGGAGGCGTTCACCGACGACGACCTGCACGCGCTGTGCGAGGCGACTCACGCCGCGATCATCGAGGGTGGTGGATTCGGCTGGGTGAATCCACCCGGGCAGCGGTCGCTCGAAAGCTATTATCGTGGCGTGCTGCTGGTGCCCGAGCGGCAGCTTTTCCTGGCCCGACTGGATGGCAGCGTGGTCGGCTCGGCCCAGCTCGTCCGCCCGCCGCGCAACAACGAGGCGCAGGCCTTCGCGGCGACGCTGATGCACGCGTTCATCGCCCCGTACGCGCGCGGCCACGGCCTGGCGCGGCTGCTGACCCGGCAGGTCGAGGAAGCGGCGCGGGCGACCGGTTACCATGTCCTGAACCTGGACGTGCGGGAGACCCAGGCGGCGGCGATCAGGTTGTACGAATCGATGGGTTTCGCCCGTTGGGGCGTGCATCCGTCCTATGCCCGGGTCGGCGGCAAGACGATCCGCGGATTTCACTATTACAAGCTGCTGAAACCCGCTGCCCGCCGTCGCGAGCCGTCCGGCTGATGGGGCTGACCCTTTACCCGGCGATCGACCTGAAGGACGGCCAGTGCGTGCGGCTGCGGCGCGGGGCGATGGACCAGGCCACGGTCTATTCCTCCGATCCGGCCGCGCAGGCGGTTGCCTGGCAGGCGGCTGGATTTGCCTGGCTGCATGTCGTCGATCTCGACGGCGCGTTCGCCGGCCGCCCGATGAACGCTGCCGCGGTGCAGGCGATCCTGGCCGCCGTGTCGGTGCCAATACAGCTCGGCGGCGGCATCCGTGACATGGCCGGGATCGAAGCCTGGCTGGCCGCCGGCGTGCAGCGGGTCATTCTCGGCAGCGCTGCGGTGAAAACCCCGGCGCTGGTCGACGAAGCGTGCCGCGCGTTTCCTGGGCGGATCGCAGTGGGCATCGACGCCCGTGACGGCCGCGTGGCGGTTGCCGGATGGGCGGAGGACTCGGGC
>DASUJJ010000418.1:0-2014 GCA_036279335.1 Dyella sp. | reverse complement strand
CAGCTCGGTGTGGCCGTGCTGGCGGCCGAAGCCCTTGACCTCGGTGACGGTCATGCCCTGCACGCCGGCCTCGGCCAGCGCCTCGCGCACTTCGTCCAGCTTGAACGGTTTGATGATCGCGGTGATCCACTTCATGGCGTGTCTGGCTCCCCGTGCGGCCGTGGTTTGCTGCGATACAGCAGATTGCGTGCCATGCGCGGTGGCCCGTCCGCAGGCGTTGCGCTGACTCGCCTGCGCGCCTGTCGGCCAGCGAGGCGGGGCGCGAAGGAGGCGGTGACGGTGCAGTCGCTTGCCCTGTGCTGGTGCAAGCGCAAGCCTGCGGCGCCGTGTCCGGATTGACCGCGGGCCCTGCAATCCGTACCATTTTGGTCTTGATTCAACGAAGGGGCCGCCATGCTCCGTGTCAGCCGACTTACCGACTACGCCACCGTGGTGATGACCTGCATCGCCGCGCACCCGGAGAGCGTGCTCAGCACCGCGCAGATCGCCGACGAGACGCACCTGGAATTGCCCACCGTGAGCAAGTTGCTGAAGTCGCTCGGCCACGCGGGCCTGGTGGAGTCGTTCCGCGGCGTCAACGGCGGTTACCGGTTGGCGCGTCCGGCCACGGCGATCAATCTGGCCGAGATCGTCGAGGCGATGGAAGGGCGCATCGGCATGACCGAGTGCGGCACCGACGGCCAGTGCGATCGCGAGTCGCAGTGCGGCGTGCGCGGCAGCTGGCGACAGATCAACCACGTGCTGGACAACGCGCTGCGCGGCGTGAGTCTGGCCGACATGCTGCAACCGCCGGCACGCCCGGCGCTGGCGACCGTCGCCATCAGCGAGATCAAGGGCAGGACCACCGCATGACCAGCGAACACACCGAAACCGTCGCACCGGTCGACAACGCCGAAGTCATCGAGGCGCTGGGCCGCCGCTACGCAGCGGGTTTCGTCACCGACATCGAAACCGACTACCTGCCGCCGGGCCTGGACGAAGGCACCGTGCGCGCGCTCTCCGCGCGCAAGGGCGAGCCGGAGTGGATGACCGAGTGGCGCCTCAAGGCCTATCGCCACTGGCTCACCATGCCCACGCCCGACTGGGCCAAGCTCAAGGTGCCGGCGATCGACTACCAGTCGATCAGCTACTACGCCGCGCCCAAGGAAGGCCCCAAGTCGCTGGACGATGTGGATCCCAAGCTGCTGGAAACCTACGAGAAGCTCGGCGTGCCGCTGCACGAGCGCGCCAAGCTGGCGGGTGTGGCGGTGGACGCGGTGTTCGATTCCGTCTCGGTCGGCACCACCTTCCGCAAGGAGCTGGCCGAAGCCGGGGTGATCTTTTGCTCGATGAGCGAGGCGATTCGAGAGCATCCCGAGCTGGTGCAGAAATATCTGGGCTCGGTCGTGCCCGCGGGCGACAACTATTTCGCCGCGCTCAACTCGGCGGTGTTCTCCGACGGCTCGTTCGTGTTCGTGCCCGAAGGCGTGCGCTGCCCGATGGAGCTCAGCACCTACTTCCGCATTAACGCGATGAATACCGGGCAGTTCGAGCGCACGCTGATCGTGTGCGAGGACGGCGCCAGCGTGTCGTATCTGGAAGGCTGCACCGCGCCCATGCGCGATGAAAACCAGCTGCATGCCGCGGTGGTGGAACTGGTGGCGCTGGAGAAGGCGAACATCAAGTACTCCACCGTGCAGAACTGGTACCCCGGCGACGAGAACGGCGTCGGCGGCATCTACAACTTCGTCACCAAGCGCGGCGACTGCCGCGGCGCAGATTCCAAGATCAGCTGGACCCAGGTGGAAACCGGCTCGGCGATCACCTGGAAATACCCGAGCGTGGTGCTGCGCGGCGATCGTTCGGTGGGCGAGTTCTATTCGGTGGCGCTGACCCACCACCACCAGCAGGCCGACACCGGCACCAAGATGATTCATCTGGGCCGCGACACCAAGTCGAAGATCGTCTCCAAGGGCATCAGCGCCGGCAAGAGCTCCAACAGCTACCGCGGCCTGGTGAAGGTGGAGAAGGGCGC
>DASUJJ010000417.1:0-8698 GCA_036279335.1 Dyella sp. | reverse complement strand
GGGTTGTCGCGCAGGCGCTGCATGGCGTGGCTGGTTTCGTTCCACGCCTGGAACAGCGTGACCCACTGCCACTTGAACATCGCCTCGTTGCCGAGAAACAGCTTGATGCCGAGCTTTTCCTTCGGTCGGCCGATGCGGTGGCTCATGCCGGCCAGGCCGTGCTTGACCAGCAGTGCCTCGAACGCCTCGCGGTTGGCCTCGGCCACCTGCAGCACGGCGCCGAGTTCTTCGTTGAACAGCGCGCGCAGCGTGGCCTCGGCCCAGCCGTCGAGATGAATTTCCAGGCCGCAGTGGCCGGCGAAGGCCATCTCCAGCAGCGTGGTGATGACGCCGCCGTCGGAACGGTCGTGGTAGGCCAGCAGCAGGCCGGCGCGGTTGGCCTCCTGCACAAGTTCGAACAGGCCCTTGAGGCGCTTGGCGTCTTCCAGATCCGGCGGCACGCCGCCGGCGCGGTTGAACACCTGGGTGAGCGCCGAACCGCCGAGGCGGTCGCGGCCGCCGCCGAGGTCGACCAGCCACAGGTCGGACGGGCCGCGATCGAGCTTGAGCTGCGGGGTGAGCGTGCGGCGCACGTCGCTGACGCGGGCGAAGCCGGTGATCACCAGCGACACCGGCGCCACGGTGGACTGGCGCTGGCCGTTGTCGGTCCACACCGTCTGCATCGACAGCGAGTCCTTGCCGACCGGAATCGAAATATCCAGCGCGGGGCACAGCTCCATGCCCACTGCCTTCACCGCGTCGAACAGCGCAGCGTCCTCGCCCGGGTGGTTCACCGCGGCCATCCAGTTGGCGGACAGGCGGATCTCGCCCAGGTGGTCGATCGGCGCGGCGGCCAGGTTGGTGATCGCCTCGCCCACCGCCAGTCGCGCGGCGTCGGCGCTGGAGAGCAGCGCTACCGGGGCGCGCTCGGCCATCGCCATCGCCTCGCCGGTGTAGCCGTCGAAGTCGGTGATGGTGACGGCGCAGTCGGCCACCGGCACCTGCCACGGTCCGACCATCGGGTCGCGGTGGTTGAGGCCGCCCACGGTGCGGTCGCCGATGGTGATGAGGAAGTTCTTCGAGCCCACGGTCGGCAGGCGCAGCACGCGCAGCACCGCTTCGTCCATGCCGATGCCGGACAGGTCCGGCACCAGGTCGATGCGCGGCTTGATGCGCTTGGCGTCGCGGTGCATGCGCGGCGGCTTGCCGAACAGCACGTCCATCGGCAGATCGATCACCGTCAGATCACGGCGCGGATCGACCAGCACCAGCTGGCGCTTCTCGGTGGCCGTGCCGACCACCGCATACGGGCAGCGCTCGCGCGCGCAGTAGGCCTCGAACTCGGGAAGGTCCTCGGCCGCGATGGCGAGCACGTAGCGCTCCTGCGACTCATTGCTCCACACCTGCATCGGCGAAAGCGAGGGGTCGTCGCAGGGGATGGTCGAGAGGTCGATCTCGCCGCCCACGCCGGCATCATTGAGCAGCTCGGGAATCGCGTTGGACAGGCCGCCGGCGCCTACGTCGTGGATGCTGACGATGGGGTTGTTGTCACCGCGCGACCAGCAGCTGTCGATCACCTGCTGGCAGCGACGCTCCATCTCGGCGTTGTCGCGCTGCACCGAGGCGAAGTCGAGCTCGGCGCTCGATGCGCCCGACGCCACCGACGAGGCCGCGCCGCCACCCAGGCCGATCAGCATCGCCGGGCCACCCAGCACGATCACCTTGTGGCCGGGCTTGAGCTCGCGCTTCTGCACGTCGGCGGAGCGGATGTTGGCCAGGCCGCCGGCCAGCATGATCGGCTTGTCGTAGCCGCGGCGCACGCCCGCTTCGCCAGTCTCGTGCTCGTAGGTGCGGAAATAGCCGCCAAGGCACGGGCGGCCGAATTCGTTGTTGAACGCGGCGGCGCCCAGCGGGCCATCGCGCATGATCTCGAACGCGCTGGCCATGCGCGGCGGCAGCGGGCGATCCACTTCCCACGGCTGCGGATGGCCGGGGATGCGCAAATCCGACACCGAGAAGCCGGTGAGGCCGGCCTTGGGTTTGGCACCGCGGCCGGTGGCGCCCTCGTCGCGGATCTCGCCGCCGGCGCCGGTGGCCGCACCGGGCCACGGCGCGATCGCGGTGGGATGGTTGTGCGTCTCCACCTTGATCGCGAAATCCACGCGCTCGTCGTGCGCCTGCCACACGCCGTCGGCGTCGGCGTAGAAGCGCTTGCCGGCCGAACCCTCGATCACCGCCGCGTTGTCCTTGTAGGCCGACAGCGTGTGCGCGGGCGAGCGCTGGTGGGTGTGCTTGATCATGCCGAACAGCGTGGCGTCCTGCGCCTCGCCGTCCACCGTCCAGCTGGCGTTGAACACCTTGTGGCGGCAGTGCTCGGAGTTGGCCTGAGCGAACATGAAGAGTTCGGCGTCGGTCGGATCGCGGCCAAGCTCGGCGTAGCGCTCGGCCAGATAGTCGATTTCATCGTCGGCCAGCGCCAGGCCCAGCCGCGTATTGGCTTCGTTGAGCGCGGCGCGCGCGTCGCTGCCCAGCGCCACGTGCACCAGGTCGCCCGGCGTGCCGGCCAGGAACAGCCCCTGCGCCTGATCCAGATCGGTCAGCACCGACTGGGTCATCGCATCGCACAGCACGCCCATCACCGCGTCGTGGTCGGGCGCACCGGCCTCGGGCAGGCCGACGGCCAGCCAGGCCAGGCCGCGCTCGACGCGGCGCACGTCGAAACCGGCGCCATGCAGGATGTCGGTGGCCTTGCTGGACCACGGCGAGATCGTGCCAAGACGCGGCACCACCCACAGGCTGGCCGGTTCGGGCGCGGCGTCTTTCGCCTCCAGCACGTCGAGCAGGCGCTGGCGCTCGGCGCCTTCGGGGGCGCGCTCGGCGTCGAGGAAATAGACGAACCAGGCCGCCTGGATGCGCGCGCCGCGATGCAGGGCATCGAGGCGGGCGTTGAGGCGGTCGAGGCGGAACGGCGAGAGGGCGGTTTGCCCGTCGAAAGCGATCATGCGAGGGGGCTGGCGCTGTACGGGAAAACCGCGATTCTACCCGATGCTGCACCACGGCATCGGCCGGGCCGATGCCGTGGTGCCCGCTCAGCTGCCGCCGAGCGGGTGCTTGCGCAGGTCGTCCAGCACCTGGTCGGCGGTGACGTAGCCACCGAGCTGGCGACCGTCCGGGGTGAAGATCGCCGGCGTGCCGTTCACGCCCAGGCGTTCGCCCAGCTCGAACTGGGCCTTGACCGGGTTGTCGCAGGTGGCCGCCTTGGGCGCCTTGCCCTGCTTGGCGGCGG
Organism: Dyella sp.; assembly: GCA_036279335.1. Classification (GTDB taxonomy): domain Bacteria; phylum Pseudomonadota; class Gammaproteobacteria; order Xanthomonadales; family Rhodanobacteraceae; genus Dyella_A. The sequence goes on along the minus strand of DASUJJ010000417.1, from coordinate 5,433 downwards.
TGAACGCGCTCTTGCGGTCGGCGGCGCACCACACCGACACCATCTCGGTGTAGGTCGGCGTGGGATTGCCGGCGGTGGTGGTCACGCCCTCGCGCGGCCAGGCGAGGTATTCCACCGCGATGCCGGCCTTGACGAACTCGTCGATGTGCTCGTGCAGCTTGCGGCAGAAGCCGCAGTTGACGTCGGTGAACACGGTGAGCGTGGTCTTCGGATGCGCCGGCGCGTAGACGATGCGCTGCGCCGCCGGCACGGTGGCCAGCTGCGCCTTGCGGAAACCGGCCCAGGCGTCGTCGTTGAGGCTGTGCCGGCTGGCGACGTCCACCAGGTCACCGTTGAGCATGTACTTGCCGTCAGCCGTCACGTAGACCATCTGCCCCGACGCGATCACCTGGTAGATGCCCGGGATCGGCGAGGCGGCGATGGATTCCACCTGCACGTTGGGGCCGAAGCTGGCGATTGCCGCGCGTACGGCCTTGTCCGCGGCGGGCGGGACGCCGCTGTCGGCCGCCGTGTTGGCGGCGTGTGCCGGGATGCTCAGGCCTGCCAGGCAAAACGCCAGTGCCAGCTTGTTCCACATCGTGTTCGACCTCGTGCATGGGCGGCGCAGGCACCGCGGGTGAGCGCCGGATTCTCGCACAGGCGCCTGAACCCGGCGGCCTCCATCGCGCGGTCGATGCCAGCTGCGACAGACGCACGCGGCATCGCGCCGCAGTAGGGTCATCCGCGCGGATGGTGCTGCGCGTGCAGGCGCTTGAGGCCTTCCTTCGCCACCAGCGTGTAGATCTGCGTGGTGCTCAGCGAGCTGTGGCCGAGCAGCATCTGCAGCGCGCGCAGGTCAGCGCCGTGGTTGAGCAAGTGGGTGGCGAAGGAGTGGCGCAGCACGTGCGGCGAGATGCGCTTGGGCGCAATTCCCACGCGCTGCCCGTAGCGTTTCACCAGGGTCCAGAACATCTGCCGCGTCATCCCTTCGCCGCGCTGGCTGAGGAACAGCGCCGACGGCTGGCGGCCGCGCGCCAGCGCGGGGCGCGCGTCTTTCAGATAGGCCTCGATCCGCTCCAGCGCCAGCTCGCCCACCGGCACCAGCCGATCCTTGCCGCCTTTGCCGGTGACGCGCAGCACGCCCTGGCGCAGGTTCAAACCGGCCAGCGGCAGCTCCACCAGTTCGGACACGCGCAGGCCCGAGGCGTACATCAGCTCCAGCATGGCGCGGTCGCGCAGGCCCAGGGTGGTGGTGACGTCGGGCGCGTCGAGCAGCGCCTCGATCTCGCGTTCGGCCAGCGCCTTGGGCAGGCTGCGCGGCGTTTTCGGCCGCTCGATCAGGCGGGTGGGATCGTCGAAATCCGCCGAGTGGCGGGCGAGGAATCCGTAGTAGCGGCGGAACGAGGACTGCCGCCGCGCCAGTGAGCGCACCGCTACGGGAGCGGCGCCGTGGTAGGCCGACAGATCCTCGCGGCGCGCGTTTTCCAGCGTGCGTCCGCGCGTGGCCAGCCAGCGCGCCAGCCCCTCCAGATCGCGGCGGTATGCCTCCAACGTGCGGTCGGACAGGCCGTCCTCCGACCACACGCGCTCGATGAAGGCGGCAATGCTGCGCTGGTCGGCTTCGGCGATACTGGGGCGATGTTCCTCATCCATGCGCGCCATGCTGGGCACGGCGCGCGCGCGACGCAAGCGAATCCATGACCGACGCCCCCACCTCCCTGCCCTGCCCGCTGTGGCGCCGCCTGATCGCGTTGGTCTACGACCTGCTCGCGGTGGTGGCGATCGTGATGGTGGTGGGCCTGGTGTGCCAGCTGGCCACCGGCGGGCGGCTGATCAGCACCGGCGCGCAGACGGTGATCGCCTGGTGGTATCGGCCGCTGCAGGCGCTGGTGGTGTCGGCGTATTTCGTGAGCTCGTGGCTGCGCGGCGGGCAGACGCTGGGCATGCGGCCGTGGCACCTGCGGGTGACCGCGCGCGACGGCACGGGCCCCACGCTGCAGCAGGCGCTGATTCGCGTGGTGGTGGCCGGCGCGCCGCTGGCGCTGCTCGCGCTGGCGCCGTGGCTGGGCCTGCGCGGCGCGCTGTGGGCGGCGCTGATCGGCTGGGCGGCCTGGTTCGCCGTGGCGCTGTTCGATCGGCGCCGCCGCGCGCTGCACGACATGGCCGCCGGCACCGAGGTACGCCGCTTCGGCTGAGCCGTTCACGGACAGCGGCCGCATTCACCGGCACACTGCGCCGATGACCGCAGCCCACGCACCGATCCGCAGCGAAGCCGAGCTGCTGCACACCAACCGTCGCTTCTACGAGGCGCTGTGGTCGGATGCGCGGCTGATCGCCCCGGAGCGCTTCAATACGTGGCCGCTGTTCGGCGCGCTGGCCGGCGAGGCATCGCATCGGCTGGAAGTGGCGCCGGGGCTGCGTCCGCGCCTGCCGCTGGCAGACACCTGCTTCGTCGACATGAGCCATGCCGCCCTGCGCGGCCTCGGCCGCCACGGCGCACGCACCACCCACGCGATGATCGGCGCGCTGCCGTTTGCCGATGCGCAGTTTGATCTCGTGTGCGCGCTGGACATCCTCGAACACGTGGTGGACGACCTGGGCGCGCTGGCCGAGCTGGCGCGCGTGGCGACGGCCGACGCCACGCTGCTGCTGTCGGTGCCACTGGACCCGATGGCGTGGACCGCATTCGACGACTTCGTGGGCCACTACCGGCGCTACGAGCCGGCGCAGATCGCCGCGATGCTGGCCACGCACGGCTGGCGCATCGAGCGCAGCGCGATCTACGGCATGCAGCCGGAATCCTCGCGCCTGCTCGACCTCGGCCAGTGGTTCCTCACCCACCAGCGCGAGCGCGCGATGTGGTGGTACAACCGCGTGTTCATGCCGCTGGGGTTGCGCTTCCAGCAGCCGCTGGCCTGGCGCGACGGGCTGGGCGACACCGCCGGCGTGGACGAGCTGCTGCTGGTCTGCCGCCGCGGCTGACTGTGCGGCGGCGCACCAAAAAGCCCCCGGATCGGACTACCATCGGGGCTTTACGTCTTCACGGCAGCCTTCGATGCTTTATCAGATCCACGAGTGGCAGCGCGCCTTCCTCGGTCCGCTCAGCCACTTCGCCCAAGCCAGCGCCAGGATGCTCAACGACCCCGCCAGCCCGCTGGCGCAGTGGCCCGGCGTGGAGCGCTGGGCCGCCGGCTACGAGCTGATCCACCGCCTGGGCAAGGATTACGAGAAGCCCGAGTTCAACCTGCACCAGGCGACGGCACACGAGCAGGAGATCGCCATCGTCGAACGCGTGGCGCTGGCCAGGCCGTTCTGCCAGCTCAAGCGCTTCAAGCGTTTCAGCGACGATCCGCAGACCATCGAGAAGATGAAGAGCGATCCGGTGGTGCTGGTGGTGGCGCCGCTGTCGGGGCATCACTCCACGCTGCTGCGCGACACCGTGCGCACGCTGCTGCGCGACCACAAGGTGTACATCACCGACTGGGTCGACGCGCGCATGGTGCCGGCCGATCAGGGCACGTTCGGACTGGACGATTACGTCGCCTACGTGCAGGAATTCATCCGCCACATCGGCGCCGAGTCGCTGCACGTGATCTCGGTGTGCCAGCCGACTGTGCCGGTGCTGGCCGCGCTCTCGCTGATGGCCTCGCGCGGCGAAACCACGCCGCGCAGCATGACCATGATGGGCGGCCCGATCGACCCGCGCCGCAGCCCCACCAGCGTCAACAACCTGGCCACGCGCCAGCCGCTGTCGTGGTTCAAGGGCAACGTGATCCACACCGTGCCGAGCAACTACCCGGGCGCCGGCCGCGAGGTGTATCCGGGTTTCCTGCAGCACGCCGGCTTCATCGCGATGAACCCCAGCCGCCACCTCAGCTCGCACTGGGATTTCTACCAGGACTTGGTGCGCGGTGATCTGGACGACGCCGAGTCGCACCGCAAGTTCTACGACGAATACAACGCCGTGCTCGACATGCCCGCGCAGTTCTACCTCGACACCATCGCCAAGGTGTTCCAACAGTTCCTGCTGCCGCGCGGCGTGTGGGACGTGGCCGGCGAGCGCGTCGATCCGTCGGCGATCAAGCGCACCGCCCTACTCACCGTGGAAGGCGAACTGGACGACATCTCCGGCCTGGGCCAGACCGAGGCCGCGCACGACCTGTGCACCGGCATCCCGGCCAAGGCGCGCGCACACCGGGTGATCGAGGGCGCGGGCCACTACGGCATTTTCAGCGGCCGCCGCTGGCGCGAAACCGTCTACCCGCAGGTGCGCGACTTCATCCGGCAGTTCGAGCCGCGCAAGGCGTGATGCCGCGTCGCCCGCACGCCGTGGTTCGCCGCGCGTGAGCACGCCGGACTACCAGCGCATCCTCGACGACATCCGCGAGGAGCTGCGCCCGCTGCTGGCGCAGGGCGAGGTGGCCGACTACATCCCGCGCCTCGCCAGCGTGCCGCGCGAGAAATTCGGCATGGCGGTGGTCACGCTCGACGGCCAGCTCCATCGCAGCGGCGACGCCGACGAGGCGTTCTCGATCCAGAGCATCTCCAAGGTCTACACGCTCACCCTGGCCCTGCAGGCGATCGGTGAACGGCTGTGGGAACGCGTGGGGCGCGAGCCGTCCGGCAACGCGTTCAATTCGCTGGTGCAGCTGGAGCTGGAGCACGGGCTGCCGCGCAACCCGTTCATCAATGCCGGCGCGCTGGTGGTGGCCGACGTGGTGCTGGCCAGCCATGCCGACGCCCGCGCCGACCTGCTCGCCACGGTGCGCGGCTGCGCCGCGAATCCGGCGCTGCGTGACGATCCGGAAGTGGCCGCGTCGGAGAAGTCGCACGGCTACCGCAACGCCGCGCTGGCCAACTTCATCCGCAGCTTCGACAACCTCGAGCAGCCGATCGATGCGGTGCTGGATTTCTATTTCTACCAATGCTCGCTGGCGATGAGCTGCGTGGATCTGGCCCGTGGCTTCCTGTTCCTGGCCAACCAGGGGCGCTGCCCGTGGGCGGGCAAGATGCTTCTGTCACCGGACCTGACCAAGCGCATCAACGCGCTGATGCTCACCTGCGGCACCTACGACGCCGCCGGCGACTTCGCCTACCACGTGGGCATGCCGGCCAAGAGCGGCGTGGGCGGCGGCATCGTGGGGGTGATTCCCGGCAAGCTGGCGATCGCTGTGTGGTCGCCGGCGCTCAATGCCAAGGGCAACTCGCTGGCCGGCAGCCTGGCGCTGGAGCGCTTCACCAGCAAGACCGGGCTGTCGATTTTCTGATCGCCCGGTCTGATGGATGCGCGCGCTCAGCCGCGTGCGAAGAACCCCTCGAACGCCGCCACCGTGCGCGCCACGCCCTCGTCGTCCACGTCCAGGTGCGTCACCAGCCGCAGCGTGGGCGTGTAGCCGATGCCGATGCGGATCTCGCGGGCGCGCAGATGGACGTCCAGATCGCGCAGCCGCTCCA
>DASUJJ010000416.1:0-2178 GCA_036279335.1 Dyella sp. | reverse complement strand
CGGATCCAGCCCGGCCTGCGCCGTTTTGTCGTCATTTCGGAGCGGGCCGCCGCAGCCTGCCCCGGACTTGGTCCGGGGCGTTCGCGTTTGCAATCCTGCAAACGCAGTCGGGTTCTGCCCGCATGAAGCGCGGGTAGCCCCGGAATGACGAAGTGTTGTTAGGCTTCCCGAGTTCCAGGTTCCGAGCCCCTGCAGAGTCTTCGAATCCCATGCGCCTCTCCTCCCTCGAAGGCAAACTTGCGCTGCTGCTGTTCGGCGCCGCGACCGTGGCGGCGGTGTTGACGGTGGTGCTGGTGGACTGGATCGGCAGCGGCTGGCTGGCTGCGCTGATGGCGGTCGCGGTGTGCGTGTTGCCGCTGGCGTGGGTGGCCCATGCAGCCATGCAGCCGATCCGGCGGATGCTGCGCGCGCTGTCGGGCAGCGTTGCCAGCTATCGCGATGGCGACTTCAGCATTTCGCTGCGCACGCGCCGGCACGACGAACTTGGCCAATTGATCGAGGCGCACAACGAGCTGGGCCACGCCCTGCGCGAGCAACGCCAGAACCTCGTGCAGCGCGAGCTTCTGCTGGACACGGTGGTGCAGCATTCGCCGACCGCGCTGGTGCTGACCGACGCCACCGATCGCATCGTGTATGCCAACCTCGCCGCGCGGCACCTGTTCAATGATGGCAAGAGCCCGGCGGGCCTGCGCTTCAATGATTTGCTCGACGCCTGTCCGGAAGCGATGCGGCACGCGCTGGCCGCGAGCGAAGACAGCCTGTTCGGGGTCGAGATGGGCGAAGACGAGGAATACTTCCATCTGTCGCGGCGCGACTTCAGGCTGCAGGGCCGGCCGCACCAGTTGTACCTGGTGCAGCGCATCACCCGCGAACTGTCGCGCCAGGAAGTCGCGGTGTGGAAGCGCGTCATCCGCGTGATCAGCCACGAGCTCAACAATTCGCTGGCGCCGATTTCCTCGCTGGCGCATTCGGGCGCGGAGCTGGCGCGCCGCAACGACCTGACGCGATTGCCCAGAGTGTTCGAAGGCATCGCCGATCGCGTGCGCCACCTGCATTCCTTCACCGCCGGTTACGCGAGCTTCGCGAAATTGCCGCAGCCGAACCCGACGCAGGTGGAATGGGCCGGTTTCCTCGATTCGCTCAGGATGCACTGCGAATTCCAGCTTGCCGGCGAGGTGCCCGAAGAATCGGGACGGTTTGACGCCGCGCAGATCGAGCAGGTCCTGATCAATCTGGTCAAGAACGCGCACGAAGCCGGCGGCGAGGTCGACGCGGTCACGCTGGCGATCGCCGATGGCCCGCGCAACTGGCGCATCGAGGTTGGCGATCGCGGCCCCGGCATGAGCGACACGGTGCTGGCTCAGGCGCTGCTGCCGTTCTATTCCACCAAGCGTTCCGGCACGGGCCTGGGCCTGGCATTGGCACGCGAAATCGTGGAAGCCCACGGCGGCCGCATCGTGCTGGCCAACCGCGATGGCGGCGGCCTGCGGGTGACCGTTTCCCTGCCGAAGCCGCGTGTGTAGGCCATGGGCCGGCACGCGATGCGAGGAGCGTGACCCTGCCTGGGCGGCGAGCCTGCCAGTAGCGCGTAAATGGGTGCCCCCTTTGGCTATACTGCGTCGAACTTGATCGGGAGCAGGGCCATGAGCATGGGAGCAATACTGGCGGTAGTCCTCGTCGTGGTGGCGGCGATATTTCTGTCGAAATGGGTGCGGATCGTGCCGCAGGGATACGAGTGGACGGTGGAGCGTTTCGGCAAGTACACGCGCACGCTGCCGCCCGGCCTGCACCTCCTGTTGCCCATCATTTATGTGATCGGCCGCAAGATGAACATCATGGAACAGGTGCTGGCGGTACCCTCGCAGGACGTCATCACCAAGGATAACGCGGTGGTGCGCGTGGATGGCGTGGTTTTCTACCAGGTGCTGGACGCGGCCAAGGCCGCGTACGAAGTCGCCAATCTCGAACAGGCCACGCTGGCGCTGGTGATGACCAATATCCGCACGGTGCTGGGGTCGATGGACCTGGACGAATCCTTGAGCAAGCGCGACGAGATCAATGCGCGGCTGCTGAAGGTCGTCGACGAGGCGACCCATCCGTGGGGTGTCAAGGTCAACCGCATCGAGATCAAGGACATCAGTCCACCCAAGGATCTGGTCGACGCGATGGCGCGCCAGA
>DASUJJ010000415.1:0-4624 GCA_036279335.1 Dyella sp. | reverse complement strand
CCACACAAGTCACCTGCGCACACTGTCAAAGATCAATCACTTACGGCTGATTTCTCGAACCGTCCCGATGCGTTTCGCCCCGGGTGAGCCGCACATTCTACATCGATCTTTCATCTCGTCAACACCTGCGCGAACTGTTTTTTCGCGATGCCGATGTTGCCGAGCGATGACCGGCTGCGGCGGGGGGCGAATAATAGGCAGCACCCCCACCCTTGGCAAGCAATTTCTGGAAGTTTTTTCCCGCGGGCGCCAAACCGTTGTTGGCAAAGGGTTTCAGGCGGGGGCCTGGCGACGCGGCAAGCGTGCTTTGTCAGCCGGCCTTCAACAGCACCCGGGCAAACGTCCGCTTGCCGACCTGCAGCACGCCCTCAAAACCGCGATGGAAGACGCGCTGCGGGTCCTCCACCACGGCGGCGTCGATCTTCACCGCACGCTCCTTGATCTTCCGGCTGGCCTCCGAGTTGCTCGCGGTCAGACCCGCGGCAGTCAGCAGCGCCGGGAGCCGCAGGCCCTCCGCCGGCACCACCAGCTCGGTGAGCGGCAAGAGCGAGGTATCGCCCTCGCCACGGACGACAGCGTGCCAGCCGGCAACCGCCTGCTCGGCGGCGGCCGCGTCGTGGAACCGCGTTGCCAGCTCGCGCGCCAGGCGAAGCTTGGCGTCGCGGGGGTTGAGTGCCCCAACGCCGATATCGGCCTTCATGCGATCGATCTCGGCGAGCGACACATCGAAGCTGAGCAACTCGAACCACCGCCACATCAAGTCGTCCCCGATCTTCATCGTCTTGGTGACGATGTCGATGGCCGGTTCATTGATGCCGATGTAATTGCCCAGCGACTTGGACATCTTGTGCACACCGTCGAGCCCCTCCAGCAGCGGCATGGTCAGGACGATCTGCGGCGGCTGGCCGTGGTGCTCCTGCAGCGCGCGCCCCATCAGCAGGTTGAACTTCTGGTCGGTGCCGCCGAGCTCGACGTCGCACTTGAGCGCCACCGAGTCGTAGCCCTGCACCAGCGGATAGAGAAACTCATGGATGGCGATCGGCTGCTGCGCGGCGTAGCGCTTGGCGAAGTCGTCGCGCTCGAGCATGCGGGCCACGGTGTGCTGGGCCGCCAGCTTGATCATGTCGGCGGCGCCCATCTGCCCGAACCATTCGGAATTGAAGCGCACCTCGGTGCGCTCGCGATCGAGCACCTTGAACACCTGCGAGGCGTAGGTCTCGGCGTTGGCCAGCACGTCCTCGCGGGTGAGCGGCTTGCGGGTGACGTTCTTGCCCGTGGGATCGCCGATCATGCCGGTGAAATCGCCGATCAGGAAGATCACCTGATGCCCGAGATCCTGGAACTGGCGCATCTTGTTGAGCAGCACCGTGTGGCCGAGGTGCAGATCCGGCGCGGTGGGATCGAAGCCGGCCTTGATGCGCAGCGGACGACCCGTCTTGAGGCGCAGCTCAAGCTCCTCGCGCTTGATGATCTCGTCCGCGCCCCGCGCGATGGTGGCCAAAGCCTGCTCCAGCTCGTTCATGTATCCCTCGGAATTAGTTGTCTAGACAGTCACTCAGTGACCGCGCTCACATTGCTCGTGTTAATTGTCGGTTAACGCAAAACCATACGCAAATCATTGATGGAAAAGGCGTTGACGCTCTCTGCACATCGCCGCTATGGTGCTCGCCCGTCGCATGCGTATCAGCGGAGTCAGACACTATGGGTGAGCGATTGCAGATGGCGCATGCGGCGCGCAAGCAAGCCATCCGCCGCAAGGCGCAGCGCAGGCACTCCCACTTCTATGAACGCTGCTCGCACTGGTCTTTCAGCCGCCAGGGCGAAGCGGAACCGATCCGCTGGCACCGCGAACGCTGGGTGCTTGCTGCAACGGCACTGCTGATCACGCTGCTCTCCGGCTTCATTCTGCCGGCCTGGGCTTCGGCGATGCGCACGCCGCCCTCGCCGATGGCGCACGCCCTGTTGCCGCTGGCGCTGCCGAAGGTGGCGCCGGCCACCACGCAGGCGCCCACGGTCGAGGACTGGCAACGGGTGCAGGTGCAGTCAGGCCAGACGCTCTCCGATATCTTTGAAAGCCTTGGCCTGGGCATGTCGGATCTGCAACGCGTGATGGATTCGGCCGGCAGCGCGGCGGCCTCCCTGCACAGCATCCGGCCCGGTCAGGAGTTCGACTTCTTGCTGGGTAGCGACGGCAGCCTGAGCGGCATTCGCTTCGATCGGGATCAGGCCAACCGGGCCATGATCCGCTTCGATGGCGACGGCGCGAAGCTCACCCTGCAGCCGCGCGACATGGACCTGCGCGAGCACGTGGCGCACGGCACGATCGACAGTTCGCTGTACGCCGCCGGATCGCGCGCGGGGATGAGCGCCGGCATGGTCGGCAAGCTCGCCAATCTGTTCAAGTACGACATCGACTTCGTCCAGGATCTGCGCGTCGGCGACAGCTTCACGGTCATCTACGACGACATTTATCGCGACGGCAGCTACTACACCGAAGGTGACATCGTCGCGGCCGAATTCATCAATCAGGGTCGTCGCTACACGGCATACCGCTTCAAGAAGGCCGATGGCAGTGTCAGCTGGCTCAGCGAAGACGGCCGGCCCATCCAGAAGTCGTTCCTGCGCATTCCGGTGGACTTCACCCGGATCTCCTCGCGCTTCAGCGCCGGCCGCATGCACCCCATCCTCGGCCGCATGCGCGCGCACAAAGGCGTCGACTACGCCGCCCCCTCGGGCACGCCGATCCACGCCGCTGGCGATGGCGTGATCAAATACCGCGGCTGGATGCGCGGCTACGGCAACTTCGTGGTGATCCAGCACAACGGCAGCATCAGTACCGCCTATGGCCACATGTCCCGTTTTGCCGCCGGTGAGCGCGTCGGCCAGCACGTCCGCCAGGGCCAGGTGATCGGGTATGTCGGCATGACCGGCCTGGCCACCGGGCCGCACCTGCATTACGAATTCCGCGTCAACGGCAAGCAGCGCAATCCGCAGACCGTCACCCTGCCCAAGCCCGAACCGCTACCCGCGGCGCAGCTGGCGCAGTTCAAGGCACAAGTGGTGAAGCCGCTGCTCGCCCGCATCCGGCTGCTGGATGAAAACGTCAAGCTGGCCAAGACCGTCAGCCGCCGTCACGGTGACATCTGATCGGTCGTGGATGAACCCCGGTCGCTCTACCTCGGCCTGATCTCGGGCACCAGCGCGGACGGCATCGATGCCGCGCTGGTGTCGTTCGAGGGCGACACGCCTCGCCTGCTGGGTGCACTCACCCGCCCATGGCCGGAACCGTTGCGCCGCGAGGTGCTCGCCGTGGCGCAGGGCGAAACCCTGATCGATCTCGACCAACTTGGCCGACTCGATGTCGCCATCGCCTGCGAGTTCGCCGCTGCTGCACACCAGCTGCTTGACCAGTCAGGCGTGCCGCCACAGGCCGTCGCGGCCATCGGTTCGCACGGACAGACGATGCGACATCGGCCGAGTGGCTTGCATCCCTTCACGATGCAACTGGGCGACCCCAGCGTCATTGCCGAGCGCTGTGGCATCGACGTGGTGGCTGACTTCCGGCGCGCCGACGTGGCCGCGGGCGGACAAGGCGCCCCGTTGCTGCCGGCGATGCACGCGATGCTGCTGGCCAGACCCGGGCAGACGCGCGTGGTGCTGAATCTGGGCGGCATCGCCAACGTCACGGTGTTGGCGGCGGATGGCCGCGTCACCGGCTTCGACACGGGGCCGGCGAACGGGCTGATGGATGCCTGGTGCCAGCGTCATCGCGGCGAAGCCTACGATCGCGACGGCGCCTTCGCCGCTGGCGGAAGTGTCGACGAAGCACTGTTCTCGCACCTGCTGGACGATCCGTATTTCGCGCAGCCGCCGCCGAAGAGTACCGGCCGCGAGCACTTTCATCTGGCGTGGCTGGACGAACGCCTGGCCGGCCGTACGACGACGCCGGCGGACGTCCAGGCCACCCTGCTGGAATTCACCGCACGCAGCGTGGCCGACGCCATCGGCCAGCACGCGCCAGATGCAAGCCTGGTGCTGGCCTGCGGTGGTGGCGTGCACAACGCGCGACTGATGGCGCGACTGGACGCGGCGCTGGCCCCGAGGGAATTCGTCAGCACCGCCGATTACGCCGTGGATCCGGACTTCCTCGAAGCGATGGCCTTTGCCTGGCTGGCCCGTCAGCGCTTGCTCGGGCTGCCGGGCAACCTGCCTGCGGTGACTGGCGCGGCCGGTCCGCGCGTGCTCGGCGGCGTCTATTCCGCGCCGCGCAAGGTGTGACGTGTCGATGGCTCCGCAGAGTCGCCCAGGGTGTCCTCGGTGAGATCCACCAGCTGACTGGATGGCGCCACCGACAGCGCCTGCACCGCCTCGTGGAAGGCCGCCCGCTCCGCCGCATCCCAGTGTCCACTGAGCACCACCGCATCGGCATCGAGCAGGGTTTCGGCAAACGGCTGGCCACCCTCGGCCAGACCCAGGCCATGCTTGAGCGCATGCAGCACTACGTCATTGATCGACCAGCGTCGCTCCTTGGCGAGCGTCTTGATGCGCTCGGCCATGACATGGTCGATCTGGCGTACGACGAGATCCGGCACGGGCGCCACTCCAAGTCACACATGCCCCTGTA
>DASUJJ010000414.1:0-2149 GCA_036279335.1 Dyella sp. | reverse complement strand
ACGCCTATCTCGCCGTGACCAAGCGCTCGATCTACGTCACGCGCCACGCCCATGCCGGGCAGGACGGCCAGCGGCTCGAAATGCGCCCCTCCGGCGCGAAGTACCTGTTCGTCTACCCCTTCGTGAAGACGCGCGCCTGGTACAAGCTCACGCAGTCGGCGCGGCAGGGAATGATGGACGAGCACATCACCATCGGCCACAAGTACCCGAGCGTGAAGCTGAACACGACCTACTCGTTCGGCCTCGACGACCAAGAATTCGTCGTCGCCTTCGAGACGGACGAGCCGCGCGACTTCGTCGACCTGGTGCAGGAGCTGCGCGAGACCGAGGTCAGCCTCTACACTTTGCGGGACACGCCGATCTTTTCCTGTGTGGCGATGACGCTACCCGATGCCTTGGATGCGCTGGACGGCGCCCGTGCCGGGGTGCCGCTGGGCATCGCCGGCACCTGAGCGGGGCGGGTGGATGAGGCTGGCGGCGCGCTGCGTGTCGCGGCTGGCGGCGCGACGGGCGCACGGCGTGCGCCCGCATGCGCATCAATTTACGGGTGTCAGGTAGGGATTGAGCAGGAGTTGGAAGTTGGCGGGGTGGGCCGTGCGCCGTTGGAGCCTGCCGCCGGCCGCGATGATGCGCCGCTGTTCTGCCAGTTCCTCGCGCAGGCGGCTGGGGCCACGCCGCAGGGCACTGAGCACGCAGGGGACGCGGGCGCGTATGGTCGTGGCCGCGGCGGCCAGACTCTTGTCGGGCAGCGCCCAACAGCTGCTGACCAGCAGCCAGTGCTGCACCAGACAGCCGAGCAGCTTGGCGTACACGGTGCAGAGTGCCCGCCAGGGGTCGGCCGTGCGCCAGGTGTCCAGCCCGTTGCCGGCGCTCTTCCAGAGCTTGAAAACGAGTTCGACCTGCCAGCGCAGCCGTGCCAGCACCAGCGCCTCGCGTACGCTGAGGGCGCAGCAGGGCAGCGAAGTCAGGAGCACCGTCCAGCCTGCCAGGGCCAACACGGTGGTGCGCACCGCCCGCCCCTCGCGCTGCGCGGCAGCCCGTTCGGTCGCCCGGCGCCGCTCCGCCACCCGATCGGGCACGCGCATGGCGATCAGCCGGCAGGGCAGCGGCTCCGTGCTCCCGACCTGCAGCTCGAGGTCGACCAGCGGGGTGCGCCGGGCCGCCAGAAAGCGCGTCAGGCTGCGCTGCGTCCCCGCCGGATGGCCGATCGTCAGTCGTGGGAGCGGATGCGTGAGGAAGTGGCCCCCGGCCGCGACCACCGCCCGGAAGACCGCGGCGACAAAGAAGCCCCGATCGCTGAGCCGTAGGGCACCCGTCGGGAGCGGGGCCTCCTGGCTGGGCGCCTGGGTATCGTTGGCCCGGCCGTCCTGCAGGGCGAGCACATCGAGCCCCCCGGCCCGCAGATCGTACCGGAGCTGGATCTTCAGCACCGCCGCCGCGGCCTCCGGCGTGCTGCCGCCACAGCCCTGCCAGACCGCGGCCAGCGCGGCCGGCAGCGTTACCGTGGTACTGTCCATGACCACCACCGCCGGAAACCGCTGCAGCAGGGGAATCGCCACCGGCTCGCCCGACACCAGCAGGCACAGGGCCTGCGCCAGCAATCGCTGCAGGAAGGTGGCCGCCGTCGCCGTACTGCGCTGGGCGATCGCTTGCACGCTCGCCGGCGTTCCGGCCGTGACCGCCGCCTGCTGGAGTTGGCGCAGCGTGGCGTCCGGCGTCCCCAGCAGACCGAACACGAGCGTCTGGGCGAAGCTGGCACCGGTCAGCTTGCGGCGGCGGCGGACAAAGCCGGTCTCGTGGGCCAGCGTATCGGCCGTCGTCGTGAACAGCGTCTGCAGCCTCTGTGCCAGGCATGCCATACTCGTCATCGGAACGCCCTCCGGCCGGTGTGGTCTCAGCACCCACAGCCTGCCAGATGGGCGTTCCCGTTGTCCTGATGGTCGGTAAGTTGATGCGCATGGGGGCGCACGCCGTGCGCCCCACATGACACATGATGCCGTGGCCGCGAGACGCAGCGCGCCGAGACGGCACTGTGGATCGAAACCTGGAAGGGCCTCGGGCGGCTGACATCGAGAAGTTGCGTTCTCCGATCTCGTTCGGTGACAATCTTTGGTACCGCTGAGCGAACGGCCGCCGCGGCGTTGCGGTT
>DASUJJ010000413.1:0-2348 GCA_036279335.1 Dyella sp. | reverse complement strand
GGCGGCGCAGTTCGGGATCATTGCCACCGGCAGGTTCGCCGCGTGCGTCGGGTAGTCCTTGACCTTGACGTCGAGCACCGTCGTCAGGCCGCCCAGGCCCTGCGCACCGATGCCCAGCGCGTTGACCTTGTCGAACAGCTCGATGCGCAGCTCCTCGGCGCGGTTCGACGGGCCGCGCGCGATCAGTTCCTGGATGTCGATTTCCTCCATCAGCGATTCCTTCGCCAACAGCATCGCCTTCTCCGCGGTGCCGCCGATGCCGATGCCGAGCATGCCCGGCGGGCACCAGCCGGCGCCCATGGTCGGCACGGTCTTCAACACCCAGTCCACGATGGAATCGGACGGGTTGAGCATCACGAACTTCGACTTCGCCTCCGAGCCGCCGCCCTTGGCCGCGACGATCACGTCCACCTTGTCGCCCGGCACGATCGAAACGTTGATCACCGCCGGGGTATTGTCCTTCGTGTTGCTGCGCTTGCCGGCCGGGTCGGCCAACACGCTGGCGCGCAGCTTGTTGTCCGGGTCGTTGTAGGCGCGACGCACGCCCTCGTTGACGGCGTCCTCCAGCGAGCCGGTGAAGCCCTCCCAGCGCACGTCCATGCCCACTTTCAGGAACACAGTGACGATGCCGGTGTCCTGGCACAGCGGGCGGTGACCTTCGGCGGCCATGCGCGAGTTGATCAGGATCTGCGCCATCGCGTCCCTGGCCGCGGGCGACTCCTCGCGCTCGTAGGCGGCAGCGAGGTTGGTGATGTAGTCGACCGGGTGGTAGTAGCTGATGTACTGCAGCGCGTCGGCGACGGACTGGATCAGGTCGGCTTGCTTGATGGTGGTCATGGGCGGCTCGGGGAGGGGCGCCACCGAGGGTGCCGGCGGCGCAAGCCCGCTATTTTGCCCCAGCCGCCGAAACCGGCCAAACCGCGCAGCGCGGCGAAACGCGGTTGGGCAGCTTGCCTTGTAGCAGCACTCCCTGGCCCAGGGCGCATGCTCGCGCGGCCGCAGCAGCGCGATAACGCGAAGCAGGCCGCCGCTGGCTTGCCCCTCATGGTTGCGTCGCCGTGGATGCGGCAACAGCCCGATTGCTCCGACTCCCCCGCACTGGCATGGTGCCGGCTTTCCCCATCCGGACCCCGCCATGCCCCTGCGCCGCTTCATGCAACTGGACGTCTTCGCCGACCGCCCGATGCTTGGCAACCCGCTGGCCGTGGTGATCGACGCCGACGGCATCGACGACGCCACCATGCAGGCCTTTGCGCGCTGGACGAACCTCTCGGAAACCACCTTCCTGCTGCCGCCGACCACGCCACAGGCCGACTACCGCGTGCGGATCTTCACGCCGCGGCAGGAGCTGCCGTTCGCCGGGCATCCCAGCGTGGGCAGCGCCTATGCGGCGATCGAGGCCGGGCTGGTCGATGCGGGCAAGCGCGCGCTGGTGCAGGAATGCGCTGCCGGCCTGCTGCCGGTGCGGGTCGAGGGTGACGGCGCCGCGCGGGTGATCCACGTGCAGGCTCCGCCGGCGCGCATCACGGCGCTGGACGCCGCGCTGCGCCAGGGGCTCGCCGCCGCCTTGCCGGCGGCACTGGACGAATCCGGCACGGCGCTGGTGGACAACGGCCCGCACTGGCTGGTGTGCGACCTGCGCAGCGCCGCTGCCGTGCGCGCGCTGACACCTGATCTCGCCGCCATCGCGGCGCTGTGCCAGCACAACGCGGCGGTGGGCGTGAGCGTGTTCGGCGCCGAGACCGACGGCACCGCGGCGATGGCGGTACGCGCGTTCTGTCCGGCCGACGGCATCCCGGAGGATCCGGTCACCGGCAGCGCGAACGCCGCGATCATGGCGTTCCTCGCGGCGCGCGGCGACACCCGCTATGGCTTGCGCTACCGCGCCAGCCAGGGCCGCGAAGTCGGCCGCGACGGCCTGGTCGACGTGGCGCGCGAGGAGGGCAGCGGGGCCATCACCATCGGTGGCGCCTGCGCACTGACCATCCGCGGCGAGCTGGCACTGGGCTGATTCGACGCTTGTCGGGCACCGCGTGGCCCGCCATGCTTCGGCGTCTTTTGCGCTGCGAGTCCGTCATGTCCGATCCCACGCCCGGTAACCCCCGGCCCGGCTATTCCCGCGCCCTGCGCCCCATGGATGCGGCGCTGATCGTGATCGGCGGGATCATCGGCGGTGGCATCTTTCTCAATCCTGGCATCGCGGCGCAGCGCACCGAATCGGGGCTGGCGCTGCTGGCGATGTGGGTGGGCGCGGGCGTGCTCACCCTGATCGGGGCGCTGTGCTACGCGGAGCTGGGCGCGCGCCGGCCCAGCGCGGGCGGCATTTATGTGTACCTGCGCGAGGCGTT
>DASUJJ010000412.1:0-2318 GCA_036279335.1 Dyella sp. | reverse complement strand
AATCGCGCCGCGGCGATACGCGGCACCCGATCCAGCTTCGCCGCGTCCTCGTCCAAAGAAGACAGCGGCTCGTGAAAGGAAGCCTCGGCGAGCGGGCGCAGGCTGGTGTATTTCCATGCCTCGTCGCGCCGCCCCGCCGTGCCCCCCGGCAGGCCAAGCCGACGGAACGACGCAGCGGCCGAGGCCCGTGCCTCCGGCTCGCCCGGCAGAAGGTCCTTCAGCGCCGCGTAACGCGCCAGGAACCCGGCGACCCCGGTCGAGAATGCCTCGGCCGTCATGCCGCTTCCTCGCCAAGCTCGGCATAGCCGCGCGCTTCCAGCTCATGCGCCAGCTCGGGACCGCCG
This sequence comes from Dyella sp., assembly GCA_036279335.1. Taxonomy (GTDB): domain Bacteria; phylum Pseudomonadota; class Gammaproteobacteria; order Xanthomonadales; family Rhodanobacteraceae; genus Dyella_A. The sequence goes on along the minus strand of DASUJJ010000412.1, from coordinate 1,974 downwards.
GAGCGGACGATGCGTCCAGCGGACAGCACATGCACACGATCCGGCACGATATGATCCAGCAACCGCTGATGATGCGTGATCACCAGCGCCGAGAAATCCGGCCCGCGCAGCGCGTTCACCCCGCCGGCGACGATCTTCAGCGCATCGATGTCCAAGCCGCTGTCGGTCTCGTCCAGGATTGCCAGGCGCGGCCGCAGGATCGCCATCTGCAGTACTTCGTTGCGCTTCTTCTCGCCGCCGGAGAAGCCGACATTGACGTTGCGCCGCAGCATGTCGTCCGGCATCGCCAGCCGCTTCGTCTCGGCGCGCGCCAGCTTGAGGAACTGCACCGCGTCAAGCTCCGCCTCGCCGCGCGAGCGGCGCAGCGCATTCAGTGCGGTGCGCAGAAAATTGGCGTTGCCCACGCCGGGCAGTTCGATCGGCGCCTGGAAGGCCAGGAACACGCCGGCGGCTGCGCGTTCCTCGGGCGCCATTTCCAGCAGGTCGCGGCTGTCGTAGCGCACCGAGCCCGCGGTCACTTCGTAGTCTTCCCGCCCGGCCAGCACGTAAGCGAGGGTCGATTTGCCCGAGCCGTTCGGCCCCATCAACGCGTGTACTTCGCCGGCGGGCAGCGTGAGGTCGAGGCCGTTCAGGATCGGCTTGCCGGCGACCGAAACCGCGAGTTCCCTGATCTCCAGCATCTCAGCCCACCGAGCCTTCCAGGCTGACGGCCAGCAGCTTCTGCGCCTCGACGGCGAATTCCATCGGCAGCTCCTTAAGGACCTCTTTGCAGAACCCGTTGACGATCAGGTTCACCGCGTCTTCCTCGGTCAGCCCGCGCTGGCGGCAGTAGAACATCTGGTCGTCGGCAATCTTCGAGGTGGTGGCTTCGTGTTCCACCTTGGCCGTCGGGTTCCGGCTTTCGATATACGGGACGGTGTGGGCGCCGCACTGATCGCCGATCAGCAGGCTGTCGCACTGGGTGTGGTTGCGCGCACCCTTCGCCCTCGGCAACACACGCACCAGGCCGCGATAGGTGTTGTTGGAACGCCCGGCGCTGATTCCCTTCGAGACGATGGTGCTGCTGGTGCGCTGGCCGATATGGATCATCTTGGTGCCGGTATCCGCCTGCTGGCGGTTGTTGGTCACCGCGACCGAGTAGAACTCGCCCACGCTGTCGTCGCCTTCCAGCACGCAGGACGGGTATTTCCAGGTGATCGCCGAGCCGGTCTCGACCTGGGTCCAGGAGATCTTGGCGCGCGCACCGCGGCAATGGCCGCGCTTGGTGACGAAATTATAGATGCCGCCGCGCCCCTCGGCGTCGCCGGGATACCAGTTCTGCACCGTGCTGTACTTGATCTGCGCGTCGTCCAAGGCCACCAGTTCGACCACCGCCGCGTGCAGCTGGTTCTCATCGCGCATCGGCGCGGTGCAGCCTTCCAGATAACTCACGTAACTGCCCGCTTCGGCGATGATCAGCGTCCGCTCGAACTGGCCGGAGTTGCGCGCGTTGATGCGGAAATAGGTGGACAGCTCCATCGGGCAGCGCACGCCCTTCGGCACATAGACGAAGCTGCCGTCGGTGAACACGGCGCTGTTCAGCGCAGCGAAGAAATTGTCGCCCGTCGGCACCACGCTACCGAGATACTGCCGCACCAGCTCGGGATGATCGCGCACCGCCTCGCTGATCGGGCAGAAGATTACGCCGGCCTTCTTCAGCGTCTCCCGGAAGGTCGTCGCGACCGAGACGCTGTCGAACACCGCATCGACCGCAACGCTGGTCGCGCCCGCATCGACACCGGCGAGGATGGCCCGCTCCTTCAGCGGAATCCCCAGCTTTTCGTAGGTCGCCAGCAGCTCCGGGTCGACCTCGTCCAGCGACTTCGGGCCGGACTTCCGCTTCGGCGCCGCGTAGTAGTGGATGTCCTGGTAATCGATCGGCGCGTGCCACACCTTCGCCCAGTGCGGCTCCTCCATCTGGCGCCAGCCGGCGAA
>DASUJJ010000411.1:0-3757 GCA_036279335.1 Dyella sp. | reverse complement strand
GTCTGGATTCGTCGTAGTAGCGGTCGGCGGCGCCGTCGGGCAGCGGGATGTGGCTGTAGCGCCGATAGCCCTGCAGAAAGCTGTACGCCTCGGTGACGTGCACCCAGGTGAGCAGGGCCGGATCGTTGGCGTCGTAGGGGCGGCCGTCTTCCGCCGTGCCGCGCACCTGGTCGTGGATGCGCCGCACGCGGGCGATCAGCGCCTCGGCCGCGTCACGCGGCGCGTAGGTGGTGCCGCCGACGAAGGTGGTGGTGCGGCGCAGGCGGCCGACCAGATCCTCGCGGAAGTTGGAGTGATCCCACACGCCGGCCAGCGCCAGCGGGTGCAAGGTCTGCAGCATCAGCGCGGCGAGGCCGCCGGCGAGCATGCCGGGAAAGTCGGCGTGGATGCGCCAGGTGGCGCCGTCCGGATCGAACAGTCCCGGGTCGCCCAGCGGCGCGTCGTAATCGACCACGCCGCCGCCGTGGCGCGGAAAGGCGTCTACCACCCAGCGACGGATCGCCGCCTGGGCCGGGCGGGTAACAAGGTGAAGAGGCGTGGGCATGGCGCGATCTTAGCGGGCACTCCCGCGCCATCCGCGCCGCGACGATCGACTGCGGCATCCTGGACCGGTGCCATCGGTTATGGCGGAACGGGGTTCGACGCGGTCGCGATGGCGCACCGCGCATGCGCCATCGCGTGCGGGCCCGGCGGGCGGACCCATCACCGATGCCGCCCGCGACGACGCAGCGCCCGCGGGGGTCAGGCTTCCAGCGCGGCGTCCAGCGTGATGCTGGCCTTGAGCACCTTGGACACCGGGCAGCCGGTCTTGGTCGCCTGGGCGATGCGCTCGAAGGTGGCCGCATCGGCGCCCGGCACCACCGCCTTGCAGGTCAGGTGCACGGCGGTGATGGCGAAGCCGTCGCCGTCCTTGTCCAGCGTCACCACGGCCTTGGTATCGATGCTGTCGGCGGTCAGCCCGGCCTCGCCCAGCCCCAGCGACAGCGCCATCGAGTAGCAGGCGGCGTGGGCTGCGCCCAGCAGTTCTTCCGGGTTGGTGCCCGGGCCATCCTCGAAGCGTGCGGTGAAGCCGTAGGGCGCATCGCGCAGCACGCCGGTTTCGGTGGAGATGCTGCCGGTGCCGGTACGCAGGTCGCCGGACCAGTGGGCGGATGCCGATTTCTTCATGGGAGGTGCTCCTGTTGCAGTCATGACAGACGCACCATGGTGCCCGCGGGCGCATTCATGAAACGCGAAATGCCGCGAGGCCCGCCGAGCTTCGGCAGCGGCGACGCACACCGTATGCTTGCGCTTTCCCCCGGGAGCACCCGCATGAGCACCGACTTCACCCTCCAGCACGATGAAACCGCGCATCGCTTCCACACCGTCGTCGACGGCCAGTCCTGCGTGCTCACGTACAGCCTGGGCGGCGCGGGCGGGCAGGTGATGTCGATCAACCACACCGGCGTGCCCGAGGCCGTGGGCGGACGCGGGATCGCTTCGGCGCTGGTCCAGGCGGCGTTTGCGCTGGCGCGCCAGCGCGGCTGGAAGGTCCTGCCGGCGTGTTCGTACGCGGCCGCATGGGCGCAGCGCCACGCTGACGTCGCCGACCTGCTCGTTTGAGCGATCACCACTCCACCGCGCGCGGACCCACCGCATGAGCTCCAGTCCTCCCACCCATCCGCACCCGTCACCGAAACGCGGCTGGCGCGCGTGGCGTTCGCTGCGCGCGCGCCCCCGGTTGAGCCTGTCGGCAGGCGTCTTCGTGCTGGTGGGCGCGCTGCTGGTCGTGGGCGGCATGCCGGTAGCGCCGGCGCTGCTGCTCGGCTTCGACGTGGGCGCGGCAATCTTTCTCGGCGGCCTGTGGCGAGTGTTCGACCACGCCACCACTGACAGCATGCGCGAGCAGGCGCGGCGTCAGGACGTGGGGCGCTGGGGCATCCTGTGGAGCGCCATCGGCGTCACCGGCGTGGTGATGGTGGCGCTCGCCACCGAGCTGCACGCGGCGGCCAGCGGAGGCATCCTGGCGCTGTGTGTGGCCGGGCTCAGCATCGTGCTGTCGTGGCTGTTCATCAACGTGACGTTCGCGCTGCACTACGCGCACGGCTTCTACGGCGACTACGGCAGCCAACACCAGGGCCTGGAGTTTCCCGGCAAGCAGGATCCGGACTACTGGGACTTCGCCTATTTCTCCGTGGTGATCGGCATGACCTTCCAGGTCTCCGACGTGCAGATCACCAGCCGCACGCTGCGCCGCATGGTGCTGCTGCATAGCGTGATCGCGTTCTTCTTCAACGTGTTCATCATCGCGGTGACGGTGAACATCGTCGCCGGGCAGGCGTAGGAGCGGTGAGCGAGGAGCGATGAGTGAGTGAAGAGGAGGGAGGAGCGAGAGGGTGCTTACACCGAGCCGATGCCCGCTACTGCTTCTCTCACTCCTCTCCACTCACTGCTCGCCCGCCCATCGCGCGGGCGATGGCTCAGTCGCGGAAGTTGTCGAACTGCAGCGGTACGTCGGACTCGGTGCTGCGCAGCAGCGCCATCGCAGCCTGCAGATCGTCGCGCTTCTTGCCGGTGACGCGCAGCTTCTCGCCGTTGATCTGCGCTTCCACCTTGAGCTTGGCCGCCTTCAGCGCGGCGATCAGCTTCTTTGCCGCCGGCTGCTCGATGCCCTGCTTCACGGTGATCTTCTGCCGCGAGCCGGCCACGTTGGTGTCCGCGTCGGCGATGTCCAGCGCGCGCAGGTCGATCTTTCGCGTGGACAGGCGCGTGGTGAGGATGTCGCGCATCTGCTTGAGCTGGAACTCGCTGGCGCCCACCACCGTGATCACCAGATCGTCCAGCTCGAACTTGGCGTTGCTGCCCTTGAAGTCGAACCGCGTGGTGAGCTCGCGGTTGGCCTGATCCACGGCGTTGGTGAGCTCGTGCTTGTCGACTTCGGAAACCACGTCGAAGGAGGGCATGGCGGCATCTCGGGAGTCAGAAGGAAGATCGCCAGTGTAAGCCAGTCGGCGCATGGGATAATCCTCACCCGCCTCCACGACCGGTCATTCCAGCGCACGCTGGAATCCAGTGCCTTCATGCCCTCATCCAGCCGCAGCCGCCGAATTTTCCTCAGTCCGATCGCGAGCCACCGCCCATGAACGTCGACGTGCTGGTGATCGGCGCGGGCGCGGCCGGACTCATGTGCGCCATCACTGCCGGCCAGCGCGGCAAGCGCGTGCTGGTGGTCGATCACGCCAACCGGCCGGGCAAGAAGATCCTGATGTCCGGCGGCGGGCGCTGCAATTTCACCAACATGGGCACCACGCCGGCGAATTTCCTCTCGGCCAATCCGCACTTCGCCAAGTCGGCGCTGGCGCGCTACACGCCGTGGGACTTCATCGCGCTGGTGGAGAAGCACCGCATCACCTACCACGAGAAGGAACTCGGCCAGCTGTTCTGCGACGAGTCTTCCAAGCTGATCGTGCGCATGCTGCTGGACGAATGCGCGGCGGCCGGCGTGGAAGTACGCACCAGCTGCGCGGTAACGCAGGTGCGCCTGGTGGAGGGCGGCTTTCGCGTGGGCACCGCCGCGGGCGAAGTGCACGCCACGTCGTTGGTGATCGCCACCGGCGGCTTGTCGATTCCCAGCATGGGCGCGACCGGCTTTGGCTACGAGCTGGCCAAGCAGTTCGGCCACACCGTGCTGCCCACCCGCGCCGGGCTGGTGCCGTTGACGCTCAGCGGCAAGCACCAGGAGCGCTATCAGGATCTGGCCGGGCTGGCCCTGCCGGTG
>DASUJJ010000410.1:0-2704 GCA_036279335.1 Dyella sp. | reverse complement strand
CCTCGCGCAGCGCGCGTTCCCAGTGCAGCGTCAGCGACAGTTGTGAGAGCGTGAAGCCGAGCAGCACACCGACGGTGAACAGCGGCACCAGCTTCTGGGTGATGCCTCCGAACCCGATCAGCAGCAGGGCCGTGCAGGCGGCGAGGAAAAGCATGCCGAAATGGTTTTCCGGGGCGGAAAACCGCTTCGGCAGGTAACCGTCCTCGGCGATGCTGCGGCACAGCCGCGGCACGGCGACGAAACTGGTGTTGGCCGACAACATCAGCACGCACAGCAGCATCGCGATCACCAGGAAGAAGAATCCGCCGTGCCCGGCGACCGCCGCGGTGAGCTGCGCCAGCACCGTGCGGTAACCCGGCCGCGACTGGTCCATGGCGTGGATGCCGTACACCGGCAGCAGCCAGGCCACGCCGGCCAGCAGCAGCATGAGCGCGGCGACGATCACGGTCAGCGTGCGCCGGCCGTAATGCCGTACGGGGTGCCGGAACACGCTGACGCTGTTGCTGACCGCTTCCACGCCGGTGGTCGCCGAACAGGCGACCGCGAAGGCGCACAGCAACACCCACAGATTGGCCGTTTCGCTGCCCACGCCGTCGCTGTGCGGCGCGACCAATGCGTGCGGGTGCCCGCCTTCATGGACGGCGCGATACAGGCCGAGCGCGATCACGACCAGGAAACATGCGATGTAGGCGTAGGTCGGCAGCGCCAGCATGCGGCCGGAGAACATCGCGCCGCGCAGGTTGATCAGTGTAAGTATCGCCAGCACAAGTAGGCACAATGGCAGCGTAAACGGCTGCAACGCGGGCAGCACCGAGATCAGTGCGCCGACGCCGGCCGAAATGCCGACCGCGGCGTTCAGCACGTAATCGATCATCAGCGCACCGGCGGCGAGCAGGCTTGCCACTTCGCCGAGGTTGTCGCGCGCCACCAGGTAGGCGCCGCCGTTGCCCGGATAGGCACCGATGGTTTGCCGGTAGGTGACGTACAGCAGCGCCAGCAGCACCAGCACCGGCGCCAGCAGCCAGCGCGCGTGCGTCGGTGCGGCGACACCCAGCGGCGCCAGCACCAGCAGCGCGGCTTCCGGACCGTAGGCAATCGAGGCCAGCGCGTCCAGGCCCATCGCCGGCACGCCTTCGAAAACCCCGATCCTGCGCGCGATGCGCTTGCGGGGTCCCAGCAGCAGACCGGCCAGATCCACCCGGATCAAGCCGCGTCGTCGCGGTCCGCAGCAGACGCGTTCGGGGCGTCTTCACGCCACAGCGTGCGGCAGAACATCGGCCGGTCTTCCGCACCGATGCGGTACTTGTAGGCCTCGCGTCCGCGCAGGAAATGGAACTCCTCCACGCCTTCGGCGAACGCGCCGCGCATCGCCGCGACGACCGTCAGCAGCCCCGGGCTGTAACGCGCCCACGCCGGATCGAAACCGGTGAGATAGAAATGCGCGCTGCGCCCGCAGCGCATCGTGAACGCGGCAGCCAGCGGGCGGTTGTCGCACTTCAGCCGATAGAAACGCAGCAAGCCGGCTTCGCCGAGATCCGGGATCACCGAGCGCATGAACGCGCACATCAGTGGATCGGCAAGCTTGCCGGACTCGCCGCGCTGCCGCCAGCGCCGCCCATGCAGCCATTCGAGCGTGCGCGCCGCGCCGCGCCATTCGGACCGCGCAAGCGGCGCGATCACCACTTCGCCCTCGCGCTCGAGGTTGCGTCGCGCGAGCCGCAGGTTGCGGCGGGTCTTGCCGTTGATGCAGCCGAGGCCATCCTCGCCGCGTGCATGCGCAACGGTGCAGAGGTCGCCTTCGCGCAACCGGCTCTGCCAGCCGGGCGGAGTGGGCGCGTGCAGCAGCGGTGAGTCGGGAAACAGCTGCTGCAGGTCCATGCGCGCACAACCGAGCGCGCCGGCCGCGGCGGCAAGCGCGTCCAGCAGCACGGGAGCGAGTTCATCGTAGCCAGGTGCGATCAGCGCGTCGCCGTAGTCGGAAGGCCCGGTGCCGGCCAGCAGCACTTCACCGCGCCAACTGAAGAACGGCAGCAGCGCGACCAGCTCGCCGTGTTCGCGTACAGCGATCGCGCGGGTGCGATCGGGCGCGTAATGCCGCGCCCAGCACAGCAGCCACGACGGTGACAGGAACGGCACCGGCTGCGCCAGCGCGCGCCAGAGCGCCCACCACTCGGCACGCACGGCCGTGAGTTCGGAGAGCGAGCCGAGCACCTCGACGCTGCGCGGGGGCGCCGGCGCAAGGGAAATCGGAATGGGTGTGGACATGCAGGTGTTCCTGAACGAGTTGTGGCTCAAGTTCCGGGGACGAAATCGTCTCGCCTCCCTTGGATCCGGCGATCCCTCTTGCGAAGGAAAGGAGACAAGCGCGCGGCGCCGTGGGGGTGAGTGGGGATGCCCGGTGCCGCATTCGCGGCGCGCTCGCGCCCGGGTGCTTGCGCGGCGAGGCGTTGATAAAGGTCCAGATAGCTGTCGCACATGCGCTGCAGTGGAAAGCGTCGTTGCGCACTTTGGCGACAAGTCTGCGCAACCAGACATTCGCATTGCGTGATGGCGCGCGCCATCGCGGACACGCCGTCCACCACGAAGCCGGTGACGTCGTGTTCGACGATCCCGGGCAGCGCGCCACTGGCATAAGCGATCACCGGCGTGCCGGCCGCCAGCGCTTCCATCGCGACGAGGGAAGAAGTTTCCGGCGCGCGCGACG
>DASUJJ010000409.1:0-6087 GCA_036279335.1 Dyella sp. | reverse complement strand
CAACCAGCCCAGCCGCTTCCTGCACGAGCTGCCGCAGGACGACCTGCACTGGCAGGGCAAGGACCCGGAGGCGGACAAGGAGGCCGTACGCGAGACCGCGGAATCGCACATGGCGAAGATCGCCGCGATGCTGGCCGGCTGAGGCCTTTCATCCATCTAACCGCGGTTGCACAGCGCCCTGCACGGTTGACGCCGCGGCCCAACCGCACGATGTGCCAGCCCACGAGGCCGGCACACCGCGCGTAGCGCCATCAATGGCTTGCCAGGCCGCAGTCGTCCTTGAGGAAGTTCTCGATAAGGGTGAGCGTCTGCCGCTGCTGACGCGGATACCAGGGCATGCTGTGGGGCATGTCGGCAATCGACACGAACTTGGCCGGCACCTTGTCCTTGACCGCTGCGTAGAACGGACGGGCATGGATCGCCGGCGGCGTGCGCACATCACGATCGCCGTCGAACAGCAGGATCGGGAGATGTGCCTTGTCGGCATTCGCCATCGGGTCCATGCCTTTGACGGTCTTGCCTTGCAGGATGCGCTGGAGACGATTGTCGCTCCACGAGGTGTTGAGTCGACCCAGGTCGGCCACGGGAGCGCCTGCGATCGCACACTTGAACGGCGAAGGCGAACGCACGGTGGCCGCCACGGCGGCAAACCCGCCGTAGGAGTAACCGAAAATGGCGATGTCGCCTGCCTTCGTGATGCCCTGCGAAACGAGCCAGGCTGCACCATCATCAAGGTCGTCCGACATTTTCAGGCCCCACTGGGCGTCGCCGGCGAGCCAGAGCTTCCGACCGAGCCCCTGCGTGCCACGGTACTGCGGCCTGAGGACTGCATAGCCACGCGAGGTCAGCAGCGGCACCCAGCCGCTTTCATCCCAAACGGCGTAGTCACGGGCCCAGGGACCGCCGTGCGGCAGCACGATCGCAGGTGCCGGCGCATCGCCTTTCTTCCAGCCTGCCGGAAGGTCGAGGATGGCCGGAATCTCCATGCCATCGCGGGCCTTGTAGCTTACCCAGCTCTCCTGGCCGGTCATGCCGGGCTTGATCCAGGGGCGGGTACTGCCGAGCGTGACCACCTGGCCCTTGTTGAGCAGCAGGTGATACGCACCGGGCGTGCCCGCACTCTGCGTGGTGAAGAGAACCTTGGAAAAATCGTTGGTGTAGGACTCGATGGCGACCTGCTGGTCGGGGAACGCCTGGGCGAGGCCGGCCGCCAGGCCCTTGAGCACCGGGTCGATATAGACCGTCCGCAGCTGCGGGCCACCCACCACGAAGCCCACGACCTGGTTGAAGTTCTCCGGCCGCCTGCTGAAAAGGAGGTCGGTGATGGAGTAGTCCTTGTCGGCCACGGCCGGCTCGGCGTCGTACTTGTGCGTGACTGCGTCGTAGAGACGGACCTGGACCTTGTCGGAAAACTGGTTGGTCAGCACGTAGTACTTGCCGGACGCGTCGTCCATGCCGACCACGTTGACCTCGTAGCGGTTCGACAGCTTGGTCGTGAGCGGGTCCTGCACCTCGAACAAGCCGGTGCGGGGATTGAGGATCAGGAACCGCTGCTCGTAATCGCTGCCGACCGGCTCGATCTCCGACTTCACCAGCACCTTGCCGGTGCGTGAATCGAACAGCGCGGGCGTGGTGCGCGTGCTGCCGGTGAACAGCAGCTCGGTGCTGCCGTCCTTGAGGTTGTAAAGGTAGTAATTGGACAAGCCGCTCAGTCCGCTCAGGCGGCGGATGATGACCTTGTCCGGGTCCAGCGGCAGCATGTCGACCAGCGCCGCCGTACCGGCCAGCTCGAGGCAGATCTCGGTGTTGCGGCTCACGCCCAGCCGGCGCGTCTTCTGCTCGAACGCCTCGTCGAATTTTTTCTGGTCGGCACCCGTCAGGTAGGTCTTGGTGACGAACGTCTTGGTCGCCCCGACGATCTTGCCTTCGCCGCAGCCACCGAGCTGACCCGTCCATTCCTGGCGCGCGATGGCGAGAATCCGGTCCGCCTTCAGGGCGTAGGCGCCGATGAACTTCATGTGCTCACCGGAGGGCGTCACCACCTTGGGGCCGTCCGCCAGGGCATCCATGTCCCAGGTTGCCAGTGCCGTCTCGTCCTTGTCGTTCGGAGAGGGGATCAAGCCAACGAGGTGCTTGCCGTCCGGGCTCATGCTCACCGACTGCAGGGCCGGTTGACGGGCGAGATCCTCGATCGCAATGGGCTGCGCCGCATGGACCACGCCCACTCCCATGAGCGCTGTCGAAAGGCCGCAGAACAAGGCCCGCATGAACATCTGTCGCATATTTCTGTACTCCATTCGGTAGCGACCGGAGGTCTCCGTCGCACTCTGTCTATCAACGCGCTGCCCCGACCTGTCCCTACTGTCGTCGAGAAACGCCTGTGTCTGCATCTGGATCGCGAAGATTCACCGCTCGGCTTCATGCATTCGATGTGCATCTACAAAAAAGGGAGGCGACAGGCGTCGCCTCCCTTCAGGTCCAACGATTCACCTTTCCTCAGAACCGGTAGTTGATGCGCCCGAAGAACGTGCGACCAAACCAGTCGTACTGCGTCGCGAACTGCGGCGTGTTGCCCAGGCGCGTGCCCACGCCTGCGGAGATCAGGTCCGGCTTGGTGTCGAGCAGATTCCGAACGCCGAACTGCGCGGTCCAGTCGTCGCGGTCGTAGGTCACCGACAGGTCGTGCAGGAACTGGGCGTCGGCCTTGATGTCGCGACGGGCATTCTCGTAACCCTGGTACGTGAAGGTGTCCGAGATGTCCAGGTTGCGCGTAGCACTGACGTACTTGCCCTGCCACGAGACGGTCCAGTCTCCGCGGGTGTAGCTGGCGTTCAACAGGGCGGTCCACTGCGGGTTGCCGATGTAGCCGATGCGCTCGGAGTTCTCGACGCCGCTCGCCGCCGCCGAGCTGAAGTACTGCGTGACGTCGGACAGCGTCTTGACCACCTGGGCACCCGCACGGACGGTTCCGAACGAGTAGTCCTGGGCGAAATCGGCCTGGAAGTCGTAACCACGCTGGCGCTGGCTGTTGATGTTGATGAATGTGGCGTAGATGTTGGTGATCTTGAACGCTTCGCCACCCGTGCCCGGGTTACGCTCGAACAGACCGCAGAGGTTGTTCGGATACACCTGCGCCGCATAGCAGCCACCGACGATGTCGGCCGCTCCGAGGGTGCTGATCTCGCCCTGGATCTGGTAGTCGAAGTAGTCGACGGCCAGGCTCAGGTTGGCGAACGCGGGCGTCCACACCAGGCCGGCGGTCTTGGCGCGGGAGGTCTCCGGCTTCAGGAAGCCCTTGCCGCCGCCCGTGAACACCTGGGCCGACGAATTGCCCTCGGCAGCGTAGTCCGCCGGAATACCAGCCGCAGCGCAGTTGGCACGCACGAAGTCGTTGGTGCTGTCCTGCCAGCGGATGCAAGGATCGATCGACAGCTGGCTCACGAAGCCGGACTGGTTGCCCAGGTACAGTTCGTACAGCTGCGGTGCGCGATAGGACGTGCCCAGGGTGCCGCGGGCGCGGAACGTCGGCGTGATCTGCCAGCTGAGGCCGGCCTTCCACACCTTGTCCCACGAGCCCACGCTGTCGTACTTGAACACGCGGCCCGAGACGTCGGCGGTGAGCGACTCGATGCCCGGGATCCCGCTGAGCAGCGGCACGCCCAGCTCGACGAATGCCTCCTTCACGGTGTCGGTGCCGCGTGTGCGCTGCGCCGAGGAGTAACCCCACTCGTAACCGGCGGCGTTGTTGGCGTCGGGCTGGTCATCGATCGAGTAGCGACGGAACTCAACACCGGTAGCCGCCGATACCTCGCCTGCCGGCAGGCTGAACAGATCACCCGTTGCCGTGGCATTGAAGGTGGTCTGCTTGTAGATCGTCTTGCCCTGCGTCGGTAAGCCGACGGCGGCAACGAGGTCACCCATGCGATCGCCGTTCAGGATACCCAGATCGAAGTAGTCGACAGGCGTGCTGAAACCCGGCTGTTCGTTGGCAGCAAGTGTCAGGTCGCCGCTCTTGCGAGCGTCGATACCGAGACGGCTGTAGGTACCGCCGCTGCGGGAAAAGGTACCGTTGGCCGCCCAATCCCAGCTGCTGTCACCGAAGCCGCCCTCAAGACCGCTTCGGACATAGAAGTAATCGACAACTTCTTTTGAATTGTCGGGGAATGGCATCACCGGCTGGAACAGTCCGAGCCCCTGATCCGGCACGCCGAAGAGGGAGCTGGCATCATCCGGTGAACCCACCGGCACATCGTGGTAGACGACAGGGAAGAACTGCCGCCAGCCGTGGGTGGTGGTGACGCGGCGGTTGACCAGCAACTGGTTGTCCCAGGTCACGTCGCCGAAGATGAAGTGGGTACTGGCGTAACCGCTGGTGTTGCGGTTCTTGTTGATCGCCCACGCGTCATCCTGGAACGGCGAGTTGAGCACTTCCTCGTAGAACGCCTGGCCACCGTTGGCGTAGGTGCCGCGCTGGGCGGGCTTGAGCCCGGGCAGCGGCCCTTGGGTGCTGCCGTCACCGGTCGGCACGTAGCGCGTACCGCTGGCGTAGCTGATGACCTCGTTCTGCAGCATGTTGTTGCAGCCCGCAAAGCGGGTGCCGGCGAGAATCGAGCGGTCCTCGCGATCGATGAACTGGCCATCGGTGCCGCGGATGCGGTCGTTGCTGCAGCGCAGGAAGTCGCGATCACGCAGCGTCAGCGGCAGCTGCTCCTGCACCTGCGCGGCAAGCACCACGCTGCCATTGTCAAAGTTGAAGCCCGTGGCGATCGAGGTCGTCACCTGGTCGGCACCGCCGTGCTGCGGGGAACCCCAGAAGGCCTCGATTTCGGTGTGGTCCATGCGCTTCTTGGTCTGCAGGTTGACCACGCCGGCGATGGCGTCAGAGCCGTAGATGGAGGACGAGCCGTCCTTCACGATCTCGACGCCGCCCAGAATGACTTCGGGCACCACATTCAGGTCGAAACCCGAACCGGTCTGGCCCTGCGTGCCGGCCGGGCCGGGGCGCTGGCCATCGAGCAACACGAGCGTGCGGTTGGCACCCAGGCCGCGCAGGTCGATCGTCTGGATACCGGTACCGCCGCCCACCACGAAACCGCTGAACTGGTTGTTGATCTGGGTCGAACCCATGGCCACGGCGTTGGACTGCAGCAGGTTGACGGTGCCGAACGAGCCGGCCGCGCGCTGGGCTTTGATATTGACCTTCTGGATCGGCACCATTTCCTGGTACTCGGGCCGGCTCAGCAGACTGCCGGTGACCGTGACCGTCTGCAGCTCCTGCGGCTGGTCGGCGGGCTTGTCAGTGCTGCTGGTCTGCTGCTGGTCGGTGGAAGACGGCTGGTCCTGCGCAAATGCTGGCGCGAACTGCAGTGCAGCGACGATCGCGACAGCCAGTGGCACGCGCGAAAGCCCTCGACGCACGAACTTGCTCATTGTGTCTCTCCCCTGAATTTTTGTGATGTTGTTGCCAATACATTAAATTGACATTCAGAGAGTAGCGGGGTCGCCGCTCGCGATGCAACTCACTCCCCGCAGGCGCGACAATTCATTCAAGCTATTGATATATAGATTTATTTTGGAGTGCGGGCGGCACTTTTCGGAGAGCCCAGGCAGGTGGCATCGACAAAAGTCGTAGCAGCCACCCGGGCGGCCGCCTCCAACAGCACGAGACCATCGGCCGCCGCCGAAAGCACCGCCCGCTTTTGCAGTTCGGCCCACCGCCGGCAGTGCAACGGGCGACCTGGATCGCGCGGAAGCTCCGCCACTGCCCACGATCAGAGTCGGCGTGTCGGTCAGCGCGGAACCGTGATGCGTCCGAACCGGCACGTATGCCATGGCAGCAGGGCACGCGATGACCCTGCGTGGACCGGCAGGCCTGGGGGCCGGGTCGTGGTGCTCAGATCAGGTCGCGCACTTCCAGCTCGCGCTTGAGATAGGCGTAGTAGATCGGCGCGGCGACCAGGCCGGGCAGGCCGAAAGCCGCTTCCATCACCAGCATGGCGATCAGCAGTTCCCACGCGCTTGAGCGGATCTGCGTACCGACGATGCGCGCGTTGAGGAAGTACTCCAGCTTGTGGATCAACACCAGGA
>DASUJJ010000408.1:0-6971 GCA_036279335.1 Dyella sp. | reverse complement strand
GACGGGCCTGCACTGCTGCGCGAAGCGCATCACGTCAGCCGCGCGGCGGGAATGCCCAGCGCAGGAAATCCGGCAGCACCGCCGCCCAGGCCTTCTGCTCATGATGCGCGCCGGGCACCACGTCCAGCGCCACCGGGCCGGTACGCGGCGGATGCGCCGGATCGCCCTCCACCACCGAATAGCCGAGCTGGCGCAGGCCGCGGCGCGGGGTGCCGTCCACATCGCGCCAGCCGTCGACGAGATCGCGCAGGTCGTCCACCGCGTCGACGATGCCGTCGCCGTCGCGGTCGCTGGTTTCCTCGGCCGTGCCGATGGAGAACCACAGCCGCAGCGCGGGACGCGCCGGCCCGCGGTCGACCATCCGCAGCGCCAGCCGCGAGTGCTGCACGGCGCGCGCGTCGGTGCGATCGCCGGCTACCCAGAACGAGGGCGAGAACGCGCCCACCGTGCCGAACACGTCCGGCGCGTTCCAGCCCAGCCCGAACGCGCTCAGCGCGCCGAGCGACCAGCCGAGCACGGCGCGGTCGGCGGCTTGGGGAAGGGTGCGGTAGCGCGCGTCGATCGTCGGCACCAGCGTATCGACAAACCACTGCGCGTACGGCTGCGCCTGCGCGCCGATGGCGCCGAAGCGCGAGCCGCCGACCACGCTGCGCCGGCGCGTGCGATCGAACAGGCCGTAGAGCGCGAGGCGATCGGGCAAGGCATCCACCGCCACCACGATCACCGGGGCAATGGCGTGGCGGGCGTACAGATCCGCGAGCGTGGCTTTCAAGCCAACGGCGGGCATGTCCTGGCCGTCGTTGGCGTAAAGCACGGGGTAGCGCGTGCTGCTTTCGGCATAGCCCGGCGGCAAGTAGACGGTGACGTGGAAGGTCTGCCGGGCGAAGGCAGAGCTGGGGAGTTGGAAGGTGTCGGTGGCGGGAGTGGCCGCGTGCGGTGCTTCGCTGGCATGCGTGCACAAAGAAGTGAGAAGCAGGCTGAGTGCCAGCGCGAACAGTCGGTACGGAGATCGCATTCGGATGATTCTTGGAGAAGTGAATGAATGGCGCGGTGTGGGGGCTGATGCCCTTCGACTTCGCTGCGCTACGCTCAGGGCGAACGGTGGGGGATATCGCTTTTGGCGGACATTTAAGCGGCTTCGATGTCGAGAAAGTTCAAGCGGCAGGCGCGGAATCCAAGAATTAACTGCGCGCATTTGATGCCGTCGGTGGCACGTCATCCCCACCGTTCGCCCCCGGATCGGGTCCGGGGCAGGCTCTGAGCGTAGCGCAGCGAAGTCGAAGGGCCGGCATCTCTCACCGACCTGCTTCCCTCACACCGACAACCCACTGCAGAACCGCCTCCCCTCTCCACTCACTGGATCATCAAACGCCAACTCGCTCGCCAGCAGCCTGAGCGGCCGCGCCGGATCATCCGGCGCCTCCGGCTGCAGCTGGGGATACAGCGGATCGTTGGCAATCGCCGCGCCCAGCCCCGCCATCTGCACGCGCAGCTGGTGCTTGCGCCCTGTCACCGGATCCAGCCGATAGCGCCACAGCGTTTCGCCGCGCTCGATCACGTCGATGCGCGTCTCGCTGTTCGGCTCGCCCGCCACCTCGCGCATGCGGAAGAACGGTTCGCCGCGCTCGATGCGCGAACGCCGCACGCTCGGGAAGTCGAGTGCAGGCAGCGGTGGCGCCAGCGCCTCGTACACCTTGCCGATGCGCCGCTCGCGGAACAGCGCCTGATACGCGCCGCGCGTGTCCGGCCGGATCGAGAACATCACCAGCCCGCGGGTGAGTCGATCGATGCGGTGCAGCGGCACCAGACCCGCGTGGCCAGTGGCTGCCACCAATCGCGCCAGCAGGGTCTGGGTGACGTAGATACCGGCCGGGGTCACCGGCAGGAACGGCGGCTTGTCGGCTACCAGCAAATGCTCGTCGGCGTACACGATGCGCACCTCGCCGGGAATCAGCGGCTCGTCCGCCACCTCGCGGAAATAGCGCACCGGCAAGCCCGCGCGGTACGGCGTGTGCGCCGTGATCGGCACGCCATCGGCACCGAGCACGCGACCGCGGGCGATGCGGTCCAGCCACTGCGCCCGCCCGATCGTGGCGAAGTGGTCGCACAGGCAGTCCAGCACGGTGGGCCAGTCGCCGGGCGGCAGATGCAGGGTGCTGGCGGGGGTGGTGATGGTCATGGCGAGCGCGCAGCGTAACGCGATGCCCCGCCGACGACCGGGCTAAACTGCGCGGCTGACATCACGGAATGCGCGCCATGGCCCTCAACGCCACCATCTACAAGGTCGAGCTGCAGGTCAGCGACATGGACCGGCACTACTACGTCACCCATGCGCTCACCCTCGCCCGCCATCCGTCGGAGACCGAGGAGCGCCTGATGGTGCGGCTGCTCGCGTTCGCGCTGTATGCCGACGACCGGCTGGAGTTCGGCAAGGGCCTGAGCAACGAGGAAGAGCCGGACCTGTGGCGCAAGAGCTACACCGACGAGATCGAGCTGACCATCGAGCTGGGTCAGCCGGACGAGGCGCGCATCCGCAAGGCCTGCGCCAAGTCGCAGCAGGTGGTGGTGATCAACTACGGCGGCCGTGCGGGCGACGTGTGGTGGGACAAGATCGCCAGCAGCCTCACCCGCTTCCGCAACCTCACCGTGCTCGATATTCCCGACGCGACCGTGCAGCAGCTGGTCGGTCTGCTCGAACGCGGCATGCGCCTGCAGGCGCTGATCCAGGACGGCGAGCTGCAGCTGATGGACGGCGACACCAGCGTGGCGGTGCGGCCGGTTGCCCGGATGACGCCCGCCCCTTGAGGATCGCGTGGGACGGAGGATGGATCGCGGCAATGTCTGCGTGGGAAGTGGCCTGCGCCGCGCGCCGGGCCGGTGTTGCCCACTCGCCGTGAATGCGGCCGGCGATTCAGACGGCGGACGTCTCGCCACTCAGCGCCTCGCGCCCCATGGGCCGGCTTCAGCTTAAAGCGGGCCACGGCGAGCTCGTCCATGGTCGGTAGCCGGCCACCGGCCATTCACCGCTGCGCGCACTCGATCCACCTCCACCGGCCGCCACCGCAAGGCAGCCGGCCGCCTGGTGAACCCGCCCCGCGCTATGCGCCGGGCTTTGTCTTGGGTGCGAGATAGCGCACCGGCAGCGAGACGCGGAACGTCGAACCCGTGCCCGGGCTGGTTTCCAGCTCGATGGCGGCGTCCAGCAGTTCGCACAGTCGCTTGACGATGGACAGACCGACGCCTTCGCCGCGCGCCTGATGCGCCGGCAGCGTCTGCGATTGCGCCTGCTGGGTCTGCGCATGGTCGGTGCGTTGGCCGTTGCTGCCGTCGCCGTGGGTGTCATCGACCCGGTGCATGACCTGGGTCGCGTCGTACATCTCCTTGGCCAGCGGCGCCCCCGGACCGGCGTCCAGCCCCGGTCCGGTGTCCTGCACGCTGAACGACCAGCTCGCTCCCGGCGAGGCATCCTCGGCGTCCCAGCTCACCGTGATGCCGCCGCGCTCGGTGTACTTCAAGGCGTTCAGCAGCAAGTTCTGCAGGATGCGGGTGATCTTGGCGCGGTCGCCCTCCACCACCATCCGCTCGGGGCCCTGCGTGCGCAGGTACAGGCCCTTTTCCTCCGCCAGCGGGAGCGACGTGACGCAGAAGTCGCGCAGCATGGCGGCGGCATCGAACGAGGCGATCACGCGGCGCTCGTGGCCCGCCTCCAGCCGTGCCAGGTGCATCAGGTCATTGAGCATCTCGTGCAGCGAGGAGACGCCCTGCTGCAGCATGCCGAGAAAGCGCGAACGCGCCGGCTCGGGCAGATCTTCGCCGTGCAGCACCGAGCTGGCACCCTTCACCACGGTCACGCTGCCGCGCAGGTCGTGCGCCGCTTCACGCCAGGCTTCGGCACGCGCGCGCTCCAGCGCGCTCACCGTTTCCAGCGCCTGCTTCAGATCGTTGACGTACCCGGCCGCCTCGGACTGGTGCAGGTGCCAGTACTGCGTGGTGCTCTCGTTGATGCCGTTCCAGCACAGCTTGTTGAGCTCCTCGCGCGCGGTGCGCATGACCTCGGGTTCCAGCTCGGGGTGCGCCTCGCCGAAGCTTTCCACCACCGCGTTCATGGACATCTGCAGCTGGCCCCACTCGCGGGTGAGGTCGCGCAGCTGGTAGCCCTGCTGCCACCGCTGCATGCCATGCCCGCTCACCTCCTCCTTTTCGCGACGGTCGGCCGGACCCGAGGGAGCGTCGGGCCAGACGCGCAAGGTGTGGTTGTAGGCATCGAGCACGCCGGGAATGTGGTCGTTGAACTGCAGTCGGCTCAGCGACACCGCCGCCGTGAAGCCCGGAATGCGTTCGGTCGCCACGCGCCAGCTGCGCAGGATCTCCGAGCGCTGCGAGCCCAGATAGTCCGCCAGCGCATGGAGCTGGCTGCGGGCGATACGGGTGTCGCTCATGAGTGCGTGCCACGTGATTCATGGGCTGCCATGACGGGCAGCGGGCGCTCGGGTCGCGGAGTGCGTGGCGAATGGATGGCCGTGGCATGCATCCGCCGGAACGCCGATTGCTGCCATGCTACCTGCTCGCGAAGTCCGCTGAATTAACGCGATTGCCTTGGCGGCCTCAAGCGGCTGCCGCAGGCGACGATAACGATCGGACGGCAGCAGCATCGAGCCGCGTAGCGGCGCCCTCACGGGCGGTGTAACGTGCGCTCGGGGAGAAGATCCGGTAGCAGCGGGCGGGATTTCGCCGGCGCGCTGGCCGGCACGGAGCGAATCAGGCGAGGCGGCACAGCATGGGCAGTGCGATGGATCTCGGCGGTATCACCCCGATTCTTTCGACCATCTCGGAAGGCATCCTGCTGGCCGACGCCCAGGGCCATGTCACCTTCGTCAACCAGTCCTTCACCGATCTGACTGGCTTCACCAGCGCCGACCTGCAGGGCAAGACCTGCCGCGCCATGCAGGGTCCGTTGACCGATCCGGCAGCGGTGGTCCAGATGCGGGCCGCAATCGCGGCCGGTCGGCCTTACAGCGGGGAAGTGCTGAACTACACCAAGACCGGCGAGACGTTCTGGAACGATCTCACCATCACCCCGGTGTTCGAACAGAGTGTGCTGACCGGCTTTCTCGGCATCACCCGCGACAGCTCGGCGCGCAAGGACGCAGCGGACGCGCAGGCCTCGCGCGAGCGGCTGTACCGGTTCCTGTTCGAGCACGTGCAGGCGGGCATCGTGCTGCATCGGGCGAACACCGAGATCATCTACGCCAACGAGACGGCGCTGAGCCTGCTCGGCATGACCCACGATGTCCTGCTCGGCGCGTTTTATACCGACGAGCACTTCGAGTTCCTCCGCGAGGACGGCTCGCCGATGCCGCTGGAAGAGTTTCCGGTGGCACGTGCGCTGAGCACCCGCTGCGTGGTGAAAAACCTGCTGATCGGACTTCGGCGCAGCAGCGACCAGCGGCTGATATGGGCGATGTGCAACGCCTTCCCCAACCTCGATAGCCAGGGCGAACCTACCGAGGTGGTGGTGAGCTTCACCGACGTCACCGAGCTGAAGCAGGCCGAGCGCGCGCTGGCCAAGTCCGAGGAACGCCTGAGCCTGGTGCTGCGCGGCGCCAACGACGCGGCGTGGGACTGGGATCTCGGGCTCGACGAGCTGTACTACTCACCGCGCTGGTGGCAGATGATCGGCTACCAGCCCGACGAACTGCCGGTGGACTCGCAGCCGTGGAAGCGGCGCATGCACCCGGACGACGTGCCCCGCGTCAGCACCGAGCTGCAAGGCCACCTGGCCGGCGACACCGCCAGCTACGAGATCGAGTTCCGCCTGCAGCATCGCGACGGGCATTACGTGCCGGTGCTCTCGCACGGCTTCATCCTGCGCGACGCCAGCGGCCGGCCCACCCGCATCTCCGGCACCAACACCGACCTCACCGAGCGCAAGCGCGCCGAGCAGCAGATCCACCGCCTCGCCTACTACGACCCGCTCACCGCGCTGCCGAATCGACGCCTGTTGATGGAGCGCCTGGGCAGCATCGTCGGCCGGCCGCCGTCGGGCCGCCAGCAGGGCGCGATGCTGTTCATCGACATCGACAACTTCAAGTTGCTCAACGACACCATCGGCCACGATGCGGGCGACCAACTGCTCAAGCAGGTGACCCGCCGCCTGCATGCGTGCGTGCGCAGTCGCGACGTGCTGGCGCGGCTGGGCAGCGACGAATTCGTCGCGCTGCTGGAAAACCTCGGCCACGACCGCGCCGGCGCGCTGCAGCGGGCCGAAGCCGTGGCGCACAAGATCCGCGACGTGCTCTCCCTGCCCTACAGCCTGGGCAGCATCGACTACCGCTGCACGGCGAGCATCGGCATCGCGCTGTTCGACGAGAGCGAGCGCGCCGCAGACACCACGCTCAAGCAGGCCGACCTGGCGATGGCGCAGGCCAAGGCCGCTGGCAAGAACGCCTTGCGCGTGTTCGACCTGAGCATGCAGGTGGCGGTGGACGAGCGCCTCGCGCTGGAGCACGACCTGCGCACCGACCTGCAGGTGCGCCGCCTGCAGCTGCATTTCCAGCCGCAGGTGGACAGCCACGGCCGCACGGTCAGCGCCGAGGTGCTGCTGCGGTGGCAGCACTCGGTGCGCGGCAACGTGCCGCCGGACGAGTTCATCCCGATCGCCGAAGCCACCGGACTGATCCTGCCGTTGGGCGAATGGGTGCTGGAAAGCGCCTGCCGGCAGCTTGCCGCCTGGGCGGGCGATCCATCCATGGCGCACCTGAGCCTGTCGGTGAACGCCAGCGTGCGGCAGTTCCACGACGCCGGCTTCGTGCCGTCGGTGCTGGACATCCTCGCGCGCACCGGCGCCGATCCAGCGCGGCTGGTGATCGAAGTCACCGAGAGCCTGTTTGCCGACCACATGGAAGAAGTCATCGCCCGCATGGCGCGCCTGCGCGACATCGGAGTGCGCTTCTCGCTGGACGACTTCGGCA
>DASUJJ010000407.1:0-2665 GCA_036279335.1 Dyella sp. | reverse complement strand
GAGTTCGGGCGCTATTCGCGCTGGCGCCTGCTGGGCGGCGAGAAGGTGGCGAAGGGGCGGCTGGAACTGGACGTGCTGATGCTCGGCCTGCTCGAGCCGCGCACGCTGCTGACGTTCTTCCGCAGCTTCGTCGCGTTCGGTGGCGCCGACGGCGGCGCCAGTTTCAAGATCATCGCGCAGTGGCACCAGTACCACGGCGTGCAGAAGGCGGTGGCGCGCGCCGTCGATGCGTTGTTGCACAAGAAGGACGGCAAGGGCGGCGTGATCTGGTTCACCCAGGGCTCGGGCAAGTCGCTGCTGGCGTTGTTCTACGTGATGGCGCTGCGCGACCATCCGGAGTTCCGCAATCCCACCGTGGTGCTGGTGACCGACCGCAACGACCTGGACGGTCAGTTGTACGAGACCTTTGCCGATTGCGCTTGGTCGCTGCGCGGCACGCCGCAGCAGGCGCAAAGCCGCGACGACCTGCGCGACAAGCTCTCGCAGGTGCAGGCCGGCGGCATCCTCTTCACCACCATCAACAAGTTTGCGCCGGACCAGGGCCGGACTACGGTGCCGGTGCTGTGCGAGCGCTCCAACGTGATCGTGATTGCCGACGAGGCGCACCGCACGCAGTACGGTTTCAAGGCCGGTCTCGACACGCAGACCGGCAAAACGCGATACGGCCTGGCCAAGTACATGCGCGATGCGCTGCCGAACGCGATCTACCTCGGGATGACCGGTACGCCGGTGAGCCTGGACGACCGCGACACCGAGGCGGTGTTCGGCACCTATGTCGACGTGTACGACATGATCGCCGCGCAGGACGACCACGCGGTGGTGCCGGTCAGCTACGAATCGCGCATCATCGAGCTGCGCTTCAACGAGGCCGAGAAGCAGGCCTTGATGGACGAGTTCCTGGAAGTCACCGACGACGAAGACGCGAGCCAGCAGGATCGTACCGTCAGCCGGCTGACCCGGCTGGAGGCGCTGGCGATGGCCGAAGGCCGGCTGGACGTGCTGGCCGCCGACCTGGTGGCGCACTGGGAAGCGCGCACCGAATCGGTGGCGGGCAAGGCGATGATCGTGGCGATCTCGCGCGAGGCGGCAATCCGCCTGTACGACGCCATCGTGAAGTTGCGCCCCGAGTGGCACAGCGACGACATCAACGCGGACCGCATCAAGATCGTGATGACCGGAAGTTCGGCCGATCCGGGCCACTTCCAGCCGCACCGCACCGACAAGGCGCAGCGCAAGCTGCTGGAAAAACGCTTCAAGGATCCCGACGATCCACTGCAGGTGGTGATCGTGCGCGACATGTGGCTGACCGGTTTCGACGCGCCGCCGGTGCACACGTTGTACGTCGACAAGCCGATGCAGGGCCACGGCCTGATGCAGGCCATCGCCCGCACCAACCGCATCTGGAAGGACAAGCCCGGCGGCCTGATCGTCGACTACATCGGCATCGGCGAGGAATTGAAAAAGGCCATCAAGCAGTACACGAAAGATGCCGGCGCCGAGCGCAAGCCGGTGGATACCTCCGGTGCGTCGCTGCAGGTGCTGCTGGACACGCTGGACGTGATCCGCAAGGAATTCTTCCACGGCTTCGATTACGCCGGTTTCGGCAATCCCAAGAAAGCGCTGGCGCTGCTGGGGCCGGCGATGGAGCACATCCTCAAGGTCAATCCCGCGGTGGACGACAAAGGGCGCAACCTCGGCGTGCGCAGTTACCTGGACCAGGTCGCCAAACTGACCACGGCGCAGGCGCTGGCCGGTACGGAGCCGAAAGCCATGGCAGTGCGCGAGGAGATCGCGTTCTTCCAGGCCGTGCGCGTATCGCTGATCAAGCTGACCCGCGCCGGCAGCGGCCGCTCGCGACTGGAAAAGGAAGCCGCGCTGCGGCAACTGGTGGCCAAGGGCGTCCTGGTCGAGGGCGTCAACGACATCTTCGCCACGCTGGGGCTGGGCAAGCCGGACATCTCGCTGCTGGACGAACAGTTCCTCAAGCAGATTCGCGAGATGCCGACCAGGAATCTCGCTGCCGAATTGCTGGAGCGATTGCTGGCCGACCAGATCAAGTCGCGCGGGCAGAAGAACGCGATCCAGGGCAAGGAGTTCACCCAAAAGCTCGAAGAAGCCATCGCGAAATACCAGAACCGCGGCCTGACCACGGCGCAGGTGATCGAGGAACTGATCACGCTGGCGCGGGAGATCAACGCCGCGCGTCCGCCCGACGGCATGAGCGAGGAGGAGTTCGCGTTCTACCTGGCCCTGAGCAAGAACGAATCGGCAGTGCGCGAGATGGGCCACCCGGTGTTGCGCGCCCTGGCACAGGAACTGACCGACAAGCTGCGCCGCTCGGCCACCATCAACTGGCAGAACCGCAAGGACTCACGCGCCCGCATGATGGCGATGATCAAGGTGCTGCTGGTCAAGTACAAATACCCGCCGGACAAACAACCCGAGGCCACCGAGAAGGTCATCGAGCAGGCGGAATTGCTGGCCGATACGTGGGCCGAAGCCGCCTGACAGGTAGCAGCGAAGCCGCCGTCCCGGCAACCCATGCTTCGTGTCTTCGCGGCACCTGATTCGCGCTATATGTCAGCGACCGCCTTTTATCTCGTCATTCCGGGGCGCAGGCGGCTTTATCGCGGGCGGCCCCGGAATGACGACTCTTTGCTGACAT
>DASUJJ010000406.1:0-6637 GCA_036279335.1 Dyella sp. | reverse complement strand
GGGTGTCGACCTGGCCCGCGCGCACCTCCTTGATGCGACCGTCTTCCACGACCACGCTGGTTTCGCCCAGCAGCTTGCCGGCAGCGGTATCGACCGCGTGACCGCAGGTCACCACGGCGAGGCTGCCCTTGGCGGGCGCGTCGGCGGGTGCGTCCGCCAGCAGGGCGGTGGGCAGGGCCAGTGCGGCGGCAAGGGCGAGCGTGACGGGACGGACAGGCATGATGGCGCTCCGGATCGAGGAGGCGCCATCTTAGGCAGCGGCCGCCGCGCGCGGCCACTGGCGATTAGTCGGGGCGTCGTGCGTCGGTTGGTGCTGTCGGCGCCGCGGGTTCGACCGGCTCGTGCACGTGGGCGCGGTGGGCCGCCTCCACATGGCGCGCGTGCAGGTCGGCCGGCGAGGTGTCCGGTGGCGTGGCATCGTGCGGCGCCGTGAGGCGCACGGCTTCCTCGTCGTCACGAACCACGTCGGGTCTGTCTTCGCCGCCGGGGGTGATCTTGAGGATCGAGTGGCGCACCTCGCGCGCCAGGATCACTCGCGCGTCGCGCACCATGTCGTCCAGCGCGGTGTCGTAGTCGAGCTTGCCGGCCTCGTCGGTCCACACCACCTTGCGCTCGCGCAGCTTCTGGATGAAACCGCGGAACAGCGCCTTGTCGAAGAACTCCGGTGCGGCCTGTTCGCTGAGCAGCGAGAGGCGCTGCGCGGTGAGCGTGCAGGCGTTCTCCAGCTCGGCGGCAGTGAGCACGTGCGGGCCGTTCTTGGCCAGCGCGGCGAGGGTGATGTAGTAGCGCTCGAACGCCTGGATCAGGCTGCGCCCGATCACCTTGAGCTGGTACGCCGCGTCGTCCTGGCCGGGGCCGCGCTCGAGCACGCGGCCTTCGCCGGTGGATTCGAGCAGGCCGCGGCGCACGAAGAAGTCGATCGTCGCCTGCAGCTGCTGGCCGAAGCCGTCGCTGTCCCACGGCAGGAACAGCTCGCCCTGGATGAAGGGATAGATGATCTTGCCCAGCCGGATCACCGAGTTGCGCGACATGCGCCGGTTGTTGAGGAAGCAGCACGCCACCCACGCCGCGGTGGCGGTGAGGTGCAGCACGTTGTTGCGGAAGTACGACAGCAGCACCGCCTGCTCGTCGTCGGCCACCAGCACGTCGCCCAGCGGATGGGCCACGCGGCGGATCCAGCCCATCTGCTCGCCGTAGGCGATGATCGCGGCCGGATCCAGCGGGGTCAGGGTGACGCGATCCGAATACGGCAGCTCTTCCAGCAACGCCTTGCTCAGTTCGAGCTGGGCGAGCAGGTCGGCCTCGGCCATCGCGTGCTTGGGCGTGGCCAGCAGCGCCAGCGCCAGCAGGTTGATCGGGTTCACGTCCGCGGCGCGGTTGATGTTCACCTGGATCTGCTGGGCGAGGCGATCGACCACGCCGCCCAGCCACTCCGGCTTGGCGTCCGGATCGCCGCTGGACTGGCGCCACTGCGCGCTGGCCGCTTCCAGCAGCGGAGTCAGCTCGATCGGCTCGCCGAAGTTGAGCGCCACGTGGCCATAGCGCTGGCGCAGCACCTTGAGGCCCTTGATCAGGCCGATCAGCGACTCCTTCTCCTTCGGCTTGCCACTGAGCTCGCCTGCGTACGACTTGCCCTCCATCAGCTTCTCGTAGCCGATGTACACCGGCTGGAACAGCACCGGCCGGCGCGGCGCGCGCAAGAAGGCGCGCACGGTCATCGCCAGCATGCCGGCACGCGGCGCCAGCAGGCGTCCGGTGCGCGAGCGGCCGCCCTCGATGAAGTACTCCATCGGCACGCCGCGATCGATCAGCTGCGCCACGTACTCGTTGAACACCACCGAGTACAGCGCGTTGCCCTTGAAGCTGCGGCGCAGGAAGAACGCACCGCCGCGGCGCAGGATCGGCCCGATCACCGGCAGGTTGAGGTTGGCGCCCGCCGCGATGTGCGGCACCACCACGCCGGAGTGGTGCAGCTGGTAGCTCATCAGCAGGTAGTCGGCGTGGCTGCGGTGGCTGGGCACGTAGACCACTTCGTAGCCCGGCGCCGCGGCGCGGGCCTTGTCGAAGTGGTGCATGGCGATGCCGTCGTACAGCTTGTTCCAGAAGTTGGACAGCACGAACGAGGCCGAGCGCACCACCGGGTGCGAGTAGTCCGCGGCAATCTCCAGCATCAGCTTCTGCGCGCGGCGCCAGGCCTTGGCGTGGGAGATCTTCTCCTTGCTGGCGGTGGCGGCGATGGCCGCACGCACCGGCTCGGCGTTGAGCACGGCGTCGACCACGGTGCGCTTGTGCGAGAGATCCGGGCCGATCACGGCGGCGCGGATGCGGCGGAAATGCACGCGCAGCACGCGGGCGATCTTGCGCGCGAAGCGCTCCGGCGCGATGGCGCCCGCCTCGGCCAGCGCCTCGCGCAGCGACACCGGGGCGGAAAACTGCACCACCGTGTCGCGACCGTTGAGCAGCAGCGCCAGCAGCCGGCGGAAGTGGCCCACCATCACCCAGTTTTCCGAAAACAGCACGCGGAACCAGCCGGTGTCACGGCTGGGCGCGCGGCCCACGTAGATCGACACCGGCACGATCTGCACGTCGCGGCCGGGGTCGTCCTCCAGCGCACGGGCGAGCTGGCCCAGCGCGTCCTTGGGCGAGCGCTGGCGGTTGCGCCCCCAGAACAGACCGTCGCTGCGGCCCAGCGCGAACACCGAGCGGCGCCGGCGGGTACCCGGCAGCGGCTGCATCGGCGAGGGCAGGCCGGCCTCGCGGCAGGCGCGTTCCAGGATCAGTGCGTCGGACAGGCCGTCGCGCTCGATCACGTAGCACACCGGCACGCCGGCCTTGAGCAGGGCGGCGGGTTCGGCCGGGTCGCGGCGCAGCTTCAGCCAGGGCTCCAGCAGGTGGCCGGTGAGGTGGAACCACCAGGGCGCGCGGCTGCGGGGAGCGGTGTCCGTCGGGGAGGTCGTGGGCATCCGCCTATTGTACCGGGGATGCGTGCGCGTCCCTGTGCGGGAGGATGGCTCCGGCGCGGGGCACTGTGGGCTCCCACCAGTGGTTCCACTCCGGCGGGCGGATCATGCGGGCGATCGGCGGCAGGGCGTCGGGGTACCAGCGTCCGTCCACCTGGCGCATCTTCAGAACGATCTGCTGGGGCTGGCCTTGCACGAGGTAGCGGATCTGCACGTGGGCCAATGGCCCGCTGCGGGACAGCAGCGTGACCTTCGCCGACGCCAGCGTGGCGTCCAGCGAGAAACCGTACAGCGCCAGCACCTGCTTCAGCCCCGACCAGACTTGGGAGGCCTTGACCATCGCGGTGGGGAAATCCAGCGCCTGGAGCTGGTCGAGCGTGTGCAGCTGCAGTGCCCGCGCGGTGTCGACGGCGACGGCCGCGGCCTGATCGGTGCGCTGGCGGTCCAGCCAGGGCGCGCGCTGGGCCCATGCGGTCAGCGGCGCCAGGGCATCGCGCAAACCCTGTTGCTGGGGCGGGCGCAGGGCGAGGTCGGTGGCGACGATCCGGCTGAACACGCCGCTGCCGATGGCGATGAGCACCGGCAGCTGGTCGCCGTAGCGGCTGTCGATCCGGATCGCTTGCACCCGCAGGCGGCGGGCAAGCTCGGCCTCGGCGTCCGGCTTCGTCAGCGAGCGCATGAACTGGCGGTAGTCCTCGCGTGCTGCATCGCTGGTGGTCCTCGCGGCTACGTCTTGCTTGTAGCGCTCGACCAGTGCGGCGAAGTCGGCGGGCGGGAGGCCGTGCTTCCAGAACGCGACGAGGTCGGCGACGCGCAGGTCGTCGATCAGCAGGCGCGCGGATGCGGTCGGGGAATCACCGCCCGTGACGGGAGCCTCTTCGGCCGCGCGCTGGCAGCCCGCCAGTATCAGCACGGCCGCGGCGAGCAGCCACCGCAGACGGGGCAGGAAGCGAAGCAGACCGGGCATCGGGGCGGGCCGTGGGGCGGCAGGAGGCTCGGAGCCTACGAAGCGCATGCCCGATGGGCAAGCGGCTGCGGCGCCGAAAAAAGAAAACCCCGCCGGCGCGAGCCTTGCGGGGTCAGTCCCGGCAGAGCCGGAAGGGAAATGGCCTTGCCTGCAGAATCTGTTGTCAGCAGCAGGTGTCGGCGGAGCCATGGTAGCGGCTCGAAAATGTTAAGGCAATGGATTTGTTTTGTGACGCAAGTGCTTGATATTGCGTTAGTGAATACGCAGGGCGGCTTCCTTCTGGCGCCGGCGCTCCTCGCGCGACTGGGTCCAGTCGTTGTTGAACAGCGCCGGCTCCCAGCTGCCGTAGGTAGGGTTGGGCAGGATGAACCAGCGCGTGCCGATCCACGGCAGATAGTCGGCGATCGCCTGCTGGCGGCCGGCGGCGTTGTTGGCGATGACGTTGGTGAAATCGCCGATCTGGTCGCCCACCTGCATCAGCACGCGGTACTTGCGGCTGATCAGCTGACGGCGGCAACCCTTTTCGGTGCCGATCTGCTCGCAGCCCTCGACGAAGGTGCCCAGGCCGAGGAAGGCGTCCGGGCCGGACACCGGGAAGCCGACCTTGCGCAGGTTGTCCAGCGTGACCGTGTCCAGATCCTTGGCGCGGTTGGAGATGTAGATCACCGCGATGCCGTGATTGGCTGCGAACTGGGTGAATTCCACTGCGCCGGGCAGCGCACGGGCGGCCTCTTCCTTGCACCAGGCGGCCCAGTCGGCTTCGTTGTATTCGCCGCCGCTCTGGATCAGGCGGGCCTGGTAGGGCGAGTTGTCCAGCGCAGTCTCGTCCACGTCCAGCACCACGGCGGGCTTCAGGCCCTTCAGCGGGGCGACGCGGTCGTCCTTGGCCAAGGCGTCCCAGCGCGGATCCTTCAGCGCCTTGGGCAGCTGCATCTGCGCGTCGCGGTAGGCCTGCACGTAGAGCAGGTCGTGCTCGATCGCGGTCTGCGTCCACGCCACGGCGTTGAGGTTGTCGTCGGCTGCCGGGCCTGCGGGAACCGGCGTGGCGGGCGTCGCCGGAGCGGCGCTTGCGGCTGCCGGCTCGTGGCGGGCGGGCGAGCTGCTGCAGCCGGCGAGCAGGGCCAGGGCCGCCAGCAGGGCGGGAACACGTGAGCGCATGGGAAACCTTCGTGATGACGTGAGATCGACAAGCATCCGGCCAGTTTACGACAGCGTCATGTCGCCAGGCCCGGACTGGCGGGCCTGCGGTCCGACTGACAGACTGCCACTTCCCCTGCCCAGGAAGTCGCCGATGGCGTCCACCCCTTCATCCCTTCCTGCTCCGCGCCGCCCCGGCGCGATGGAGCTGGCCAGCTATGCGCTGGCCGCCCTGGCGCTGTTCCTGGTCTTGAAGTTGCACCTGCTGCCGGCCCTGCTGGCGGGGCTGCTGGTGTATGAGCTGGTGTACTCGGTGAGCCCGCTGCTGGGCCGGCGCGTACCCAGCGACCGCGCCCGCGTGCTGGTGGTGGCGTTGATCGGGGTGCTGGTGGTGGGCCTGCTGTTGCTGTTGGTGCTCGGCATCGTGAGCCTGCTGCGCAGCGAGATCGGCAACCCGCAGCTGCTGTGGCAGGAACAGCTGATGCCGCTGGTGGAAAAGGCGCGCCAGCAACTGCCGCCCTCGCTCACCACCTGGATGCCCGACAGCGTGGACGAGCTGCGCGTGATGGCGGTCGACCTGACGCACAAGCACGCCAGCAAGCTGCAGCTGGCCGGCAAAGAAACCGCGCGGGTGATCCTGCACATCATCATCGGCCTGGTGCTGGGGGCGATCGTCGCGCTGGGCCGCACGCGCCCGGCGCACCTTTCGGGTCCGCTCGCGCTGACGCTGTCGGCGCGCTGCCAGAAGCTGGCCGAGGCGTTCCACAGCATCGTGTTTGCGCAGCTGAAGATTTCGCTGATCAACACAGTGTTCACCGCGATCTTCCTGCTTGGCGCGCTGCCGCTGTTCGGCATCCACGTGCCGTTCGCCAAGACTCTGGTGGTGCTCACCTTTGTGCTGGGCCTGCTGCCGGTGATCGGCAACCTGCTGTCGAACACGGCGGTGACCATCGCCGGTCTCTCGGTGTCGTTGGGCGTGGGCGTGGCGGCGCTGGGTTTCCTGGTACTGATCCACAAGCTGGAGTACTTCCTCAACGCGCGCATCGTCGGCACCCAGATCCGCTCGCGCGCCTGGGAGTTGCTGATCGCCATGCTGGTGATGGAAGCGGCCTTCGGCCTGTCCGGCCTGGTGGCGGCGCCGATCTACTACGCCTACCTCAAGAGCGAGCTGGAAGGCGAGGCGCTGCTCTGAAAACTGGCGTGATCCCTATTGTCACGACAGGAAGTTTGATTTCCGTCACGCGATGCGGTACCAATCCATTTAGTTCGCGTTAAAGGAATCGTGCTTCCTCCGGAGGCACGGGCTTGTGCCGTTTGACCGCAGGGGAGCGGGTTGGCACCGAACTGTCCACCAAATCAAGAACCTGGGGAAACCAATGCTTAAAACCAAACTCGCAGCGGCCGTTCTGGTCGCGCTGTGCGTCGGCCCGTCCGCTGCGTTTGCGCATGGCCTGAGCGGCCAGTCGGACGCGCAACAGGACACCACGCAGTCCTCTGATACCAACGGGGACCAGGCCAAGAAGGCCCGCAAACTCGAAACCATCACGGTCACCGGCTCGCTGATCCCGCAGAC
>DASUJJ010000405.1:0-14286 GCA_036279335.1 Dyella sp. | reverse complement strand
CGTGGAAGTAGCCGGTCAGCGTGGACAGCCAGTCGACGCGCACTTCGTAATCGGCATCGATCACCGCGACCACCTCGGCACGCGGGTCGGTTTCCTTCAGGCCGAAGTTGAGCGCGCCGGCCTTGAAGCCGGGCCACGGTTCCAGGTGGAAGAAGCGGAAGCGCTTGCCGAGCTGCTCGCAGTACGCCTGCACCGGCTTCCACACGTCCGGGTTCTTGGTGTTGTTGTCGATCACCAGCACTTCGAAGGTGGCGTAGTCGAGCGCGGCGAGCGAGTCGAGCGTGACGATGACCATCTCCGGCGGCTCGTTGTAGCAGGCCAGGTGGATCGAGACGAACGGCTGCTTGTCCGGCGGGTCGGGCGTGAGCATGCCGGCATGGCGTTGCCAGCGGCGCCGCCACAGCACCTCGGTGAACTCGAAGCCGTTGATCAGCAGGATCGCCAGGATCGCGATCTGCGCCGGGAACAGCAGGACCAGCATGGTCCAGTCGACCCAGCTCAGATAGAAGTTGAACGGCAGGGTGGCCGACCACACCACCAGGCCGCAGGCGAGCTGGATCAGCAGGCAGAAGAACAGCCGCCCCATCAGCCTGAAGCGCTTGAACTTGCGCGCGAACCAGATCATCGGGAGCAGCGCGAGCAGGCTGGCCGCCAGCGCCTTCCACGGCCAGGCGGTGTCCTCGGTGACCGGGCCGGTGAACGGGAACTTCAGCTGCCGGTCGGCGTTGAAGGTACCCCAGTAGGCGCCGGTACGGCCCTCGCCCAGGTTCTCCTTCCACGGCTGGTCGAACGCTTCGAGCAGGTAGTAGTCGATGTGCTCGGCCTTGGCCGCGTTCAACCAGTCGCGGATGAAGATCGCCTCGTTGGAGATCGACGGGTCGGCGTATTCATGGCGGTCGCCGTTGGACGGCCAGCCGATCTCGCCCACCACCACCGGCTTGTCCGGGTACATCTGGCGGATGTTGTGGTACGCCCCCAGCGCCGCGCCCACCGCGTCCTTGCGCGCCACGCCGTTCCAGAACGGGAACAGGTGGATGGTGACGAAGTCCACGTGCTCGGCCAGTTCCGGATACTTGATCCAGATGTAGTCCGGCTCGGCGATCGATACCGGCTGGCGCACGTGGGCACGTACGCGGTCGAGGTAGCGGATCATCTGCTCCACCGGCAGGTCGCCGCGGAACAGCACCTCGTTGCCCACGATCACCCGCTCGATGGTGTCGGGGTAGCGGTTGGCCAGCGCGATCAGCTGCTCGATCTCGCGCTCGTTGTTGCGCAGGCGGGTGTCGATGTTGGCGCCGGCCATCACCTTCAGCCCGTCCTGCCGCGCGAGGCGGTACAGCTGCGGGTTTTCCAGCGTGGTGTAGGTGCGGATGCGGCCGGTGTACTTGCGCAGCAGCTTCAGGTCGCTGTCGATCTGCGCGTCGCTGGGGAAATCCTGCTTCAGCGGGGTCTGGTAACGGCGGAAGACCGACACCGAAAAGCCGTTCACCGGGCCGTGCCAGTCGTCCGGGCCGTGCGGAAGATTGCCCCACCACCACAGCCCGATGTTCATCGCGGCGACGACCAGGGCAAGCAGGATGGCAACCAGCAGGGGGTGGCGACTGTCGTTCGTTGCTGGTGAGGCGCTCAAAGATAATTCCCGGGAACGCCCCTGCCATGGGGCTGGAAAAGCCCCGGGAGCTTACCGAAACGCAGTCGACGGGCCAATAAAAGCCCCGTCGGCTGCTCAGTTTGTCATCAGCCAGCCCGGCCCCGGTCAACAGAGTGTGCGGGTCCCCCCCATTCCCACCCGATCCGAAAACAATTGCGCGCCGGGCGTGAAGGGAGGACGCTCGCGGTTATCTCCCAAAAAGTGCTCCTGCATGCTCGCGCTGTCGACCGATCCGGGACAGATTTCGCAAGAGCAACTCCTGCAGCTGCTGGAACTCCAGCGGCGTGCGCTGGACATCGTGGCCGGCGATGGGGAGCTGACCGCGCGCATGGAGCTGATCTGCCGCCTGTTCGAGGCGGCGGCGCCCGGTGTGGTGGCGCTGGTCATGCGGCGCGAGCCGTCGGGGCGCCTGCGGTTTGCCTGCGCACCCGGCGTGCCGGAGGCCATACTCGCGCAGCTGGACGACGTGATGCCGGGACCCGATGTCGGTTCGTGCGCGCACGCCGTGTGGTCGGGGCAACCGTCCTACGTGGGCGACGCGCTGTCCGACCCGCGCACGGCGGCGGTGCGACCGGTGGTGGAACAGCATGGCATTCGGGCGTGCTGGTCCTCGCCGATCCGCACCCGCACGCCCGAGGTCGTGGGCACGTTTGCGCTGATCGCCTTCGAGCCGCGCCTGCCCGGCATGTTCCACCGCAAGCTGATGGAGCTCGGTGCCAGTGCCGTCGGCCTGCTGCTGGACCAGGAGCAGGCGAGCGAGCAACGCGTCGCCGATGAATCGGAGCTGCGCCGGATGGCGCTGGTGGCCGCCCGCGTGCCCGCCGGTGCACTGATCACCGACCACGATGGCCGCATCCAGTGGACCAACGACGGCATGGTTCGCTTGAGCGGGCTGGACCTGGCGGGGCTGATCGGGCGCCTGCGTGGCGAAGTGCTGCGCGGCGAGCGCACCGACCCCGGGCTGCTCGATGCGCTGCACCAGGCCATCGCCGCCGGCCGCGACTTCCACGCCGTGCTGGTGAACTACCGTCGTGATGGCCACCCCTACACGGTGCAGCTCACCAGCACGCCGCTGCGCGACCCGAACGGGCGCTGCGAAGGCGCGGTGCTGATGGAAGTGGACATCAGCGCCAGCCGGCGGCTGTCCGATTTCAACGCCTTGCTGGCGGAAGTCACCGACTGCGTCGCCAACCACGACGACGAGCGGTTGCTGTTGCAGAGGATCTGCGAGTTGGCGGTGAGTCGCGCCGACCTGAAGCTGGCCTGGATCGGGCGGCCCGCCAGCGACGGCTGGTTCGAGTATCTGGCCAGCGCGGGGCCGGCGATCGGCTACATGCAGCGGCTGCGTGTCACCGAAGATCCGTCCCTGCCGCAGGGCAATGGCGCCAGCGCACGCACCTGGCGCGAGGGGCGCAGCTACTACAACCGCTCGTTTGCACACACGGCCTTTCTCGCACCGTGGCAGGCACTGGCCGCCGAGTTCGGAATCGCCGCCAGCGCCACGCTGCCGATCCGGCGCGCGGGCGTGATGTGGGCCGTACTCACCGTCTATCACGCCGAGGAAGAGGTATTCGACACCGAACTGCGGGTGGTGCTGGAAGCCCTGGCCAGCAGCATCTCGCGCGGACTGGACCGCATCGACCTGATGCGACGCGAGCGCGAAACCCAGTCGCTCAACCTGTCCATGCTCAACAGCACCACGGTGGGCGTGATCCTGCTCAATCAGCGCAGGGTTGCCCGCGCCAACGATCGTGCCGCGAACCTGCTCGGCGCCGCCGATCCGCATGAGTTGATCGGCCTCACTGCGCTGGATCTTTATGCGGACCGGAAGGAAGGCGAGGGCATTCCCGCGCGGATCGCCGATGCCTTCGCGCGCTCCGGCCGGGCCGTGTTCGAGGTGCCCGCGCGCCGACTCGATGGCGGCGAGGTATGGCTGCGCATCGAGGGGACCCCGTTCGAGCACGAAGGCTTCGACCAGATCTGGTCGCTGGTGGACATCACCGAACAGCGCGAGGCCGTGGCGTCGCAGGCGCTGATGGCGCGGGCGCTGGCGTCGGTAAAGGAGGGCGTGGTGATCTCCGACGCCAGCCAGCGCACGGTCTACATCAACCAGGCGTTCGAGGAGATCACCGGCTACGGCCCGGAGGAGATGCGCGGGCGCACCTGCGGCCTGCTGCAGGGCGAGGACACCGACGCGCACACGCGCCAGCAGATTCGCGAGGCGCTGCACGCGCAGCGCTCGTACAAGGGCGAGGTGCTGAACTATCACAAGCACGGCGCGCCGTTCTGGAACCTGCTGACAATTACGCCGCTTCACGATGCGGCGGGCGAACTCACCCACTTTGTCGGCGTGCAGCGGAACATCGACGATATCCGCGCGCTGCGCGACCGGCTCGAACATCTCGCCTTCCACGACGACCTCACCGGCCTGCCGAATCGCCGCGAGCTGGACCGCTACCTGCCGGAGGCGATCGCTGCGGCGACGGAGGCTGGTCAGGCGCTGGCGATCGGCAAGATCGACCTGGACGACTTCAAGGCGATCAACGACACCTGGGGCCATGCGGTCGGCGACCAGATGCTGGCGCGGCTTGCTGCGCGCATGGTCGAGCACCTGCACGCCGGCGACCTGCTGGTGCGCGTGGGCGGCGACGAGTTCGTGGTCGTGTTCGAGGGCCTGCCGCGGGCCGACGCGCACGCCGAGCTGGAGCGTCGCGTCGCCCGCCTCGGCGAGGCGTTCGCCGGGTTGCTCGTGCTGTCGGCGGACATCGCCGCGGAACTCACGCCCAGCATGGGTCTGGCGCTGCTGCCGACCGACGGTAGCGAGGGCGGCAACTTGCTGCGCGCCGCCGAGGAGGCGCTGTACCAGGCCAAGCGCCGCAAGCATGAGCGCACGCGCTGGTGGCTGTGGCACGGTGCAGAACACGAGGGCGATGGCCACGTCGAGCAGAGCCTGGATGCCTACGGTGCCGACGCGGCCGCCCTGTTGCGCAAGCT
The DNA here is from genome assembly GCA_036279335.1 of Dyella sp. GTDB lineage: Bacteria > Pseudomonadota > Gammaproteobacteria > Xanthomonadales > Rhodanobacteraceae > Dyella_A. The sequence continues at coordinate 9,641 of DASUJJ010000405.1, read as the reverse complement.
GCAGGCACACCTGGACGCGGTACTCGGCAAATTCATCGAACATTTCTATCGCCGGGTGGGCGAGGACGCCCAGGCCAGCGCGATCCTCGACAGCATGCTGCCGGCGGAGATCGACCACCTGCGCGAACGCCAGACGGCGCATCTGCGGATGCTCACCGACGCCGACGTCAGCCGCGAGCAGTTGGCCAGGACCAGCGATCGGCTCGGCCGCGTGCACGCGCTGGTGGGTGTGGACAGCGTCTATCTGGTGCGCTGGATGGCGGTGTATCGGGAGATGCTCAGCAACTACTTCAACGCGCTGCCGATGCGCGCGCGCGAGCGCTACCAGCTGGTGCAGCTGGTCGAGCAGCGCATCCAGGACGACATGCAGGGGCAGCTGCAGGCGCAATCGCAGACGCAGGCGCAGTTCGTCGCCCTGGTGATGCAGGCACTGCCCGGATCGGGCGCGTCGTGGAACAGCACGGTGAGCCGCGAACTCGCCGAGCTGGCGCAGATGCCCGGAATCGCCTGCGCCATGGTGCTGCGGCAAAGCTCGCAAGGGGTATTCAGCATCGAGGCCAGTGCGGGAGGCCTGGCGCAGCCGGTGGCCAGCCTGCTGGCCGCGGCGACGGGGTACGAGGGCGCATCCACGCTGGCACCGCCGCCGGGTTCGCTGCTGCTGCAGGCGTGGGAGTCGGCCAGCATCAGCACGTCGCCATCGCTGGCCCATGACCGCCACGAGCAGGGCTGGGGCGCGCTTTCCGGCCGGCTCGCCGATCTGGGCATACGTACCGCAGTGCACGTGCCGGTGCTCGACGCACAGGGCCTGCCGGTGGCGCTGCTCACCGTGATGGGGCAATTCCCGCACCAGTTCGCCAGCCCGATGATGCAGCAGTTCAACCGCAACCTGCAGCAGCGCTGGAGCGAGATCTGGCAGCGCAGCGCGCGCCCGCCGCCGCCGGTGTCGCAGGAGCAGGCGATCGTTTACCGCGATCGGCTCTTCAAGGGCGGCCTGGTGATGCACGTGCAGCCCGTGATCGACCTGCATGACGGCCGGTTGTGCAAGGTGGAAGCGCTGGCGCGACTGATGCTGGAGGACGGCAGCCTGGTTGCTCCGGACACCTTCATTCCGCTGCTTCGCCACGCGGAACTGGACCGGCTGTTCGTGCTGGGCCTGGATGCCGCATTGGCTGCGCTGGTGGAATGGGAACAACAGGGCCTGGTAATCGGCGTGGCGCTCAATCTGCCGCCGCAGACGCTGGTCGATCCGGCCTGCGCCACCTGGGTGGCCGAGGCGCTGGGCCGCCATCGCGTGGCGGCGGATCGGCTCACGCTCGAAGTGCTTGAATCGCAGCGGCTCGATGAACTGGTCCGCGACGCTGGCGTGGAGCGGCTGATCGGGCTGGGCGTGCAGCTGGCGATGGACGATCTGGGCTCGGGCTACAGCAGCCTGCGCCGGCTGGCCAGCCTGCCTTTCAGCTCGATCAAGGTCGACCAGGACTTGCTCAAGCGCCTGCGCCAGGAGCCCTGCCAGACCATCAGCCTGGTGAGCGCGGTGATCCAGATGGGTCGCGATTTCGGCTGCGACGTGGTGGTGGAAGGGCTGGAAGATCGCGGCATGATCGAAGTGGCCCGGCTGCTGGGGGCACGCTACGGCCAGGGCTTCGGGCTGGCGCGCCCGATGCCCTGCGGCGATCTGGTCAGCTGGAGCCTACGTTATTGCCCCGAGACCGCGCCCGCCCCGATCAGTACCGTCATCGCCGCCGTCGCGTTCCAGTGGTGGTCGGTCCGCCACCGCCCGCTGCACGGCAGTTCGCTGGAAACATGCCCGATGACGGCCGTGCTCGCGGCGTTGGGCGACGAGGCCGCGGTGGCGGTGCGCCTGCACCAGTGCGTGCACCGCGATCCGCAGGACGACGTGGCCGCGCGCGACCTGCTCGATGGCCTCGAATCGTTGGTGCGTGCGAGCGTGCGCTCGTCCTGATTCCTCGCGGGGCTCCGGCAAAACGACTCACGCGGCGTGGCAACCATGCGTCGACACTCGGCGGCACATCGACCTGCGCGGGGCGAATCAGGGCGGGGAGGGCGGCCCGATGGCCGGCGTTGCTGCTTCGCCTGCGACGAGCTCTGACCCGCGCAGCGGCGGTGTCCCATCCTTTTCCGGAAGGATGTAGACGATGCCGCTGCTGCCCGCGAATGCCGGGCTGATGAACTGTTGGTAGAACGCCGGCGGCACGTTGATGCAGCCATAGGAAATGCGGTTGTCCGCGGGGTTCGGGCTGGCCAGGCGCTCGGCGCGGCGCTCCTGCGGCGTTCCCTTCACCACCGGATGCAGCGCGATGGCATCGGCGTAATCCACCCACAGGATCTCCCGCCCATGCGGGTCGCGGCCCAGCGAGGCGACGAACCGGCCGGCCGGCGTGATCCGATCCTGCGGCCGGATCGCCGACATCGGCTGGTCGCCGACGCCCTCGACGGAATGGTCGCCTGATGCCAGTCCCAGCAGGGCCGGTGCCGACGCCCGCAGTTGCCCGGCAGCGTCAAACACCGAGACTGTCGCGTGCGCCTTGTCGATGATCACGTACGGCATGCCTTCGTTGTCGCGCGACGCCATCACCCGTCTGGCCAGATCGGCCACCTCTGGCGACACCGTCGTCGCCCCCGCCTTCTCGGCTTCGGTGACTGACATCGCGGCTGGCACTCGGCCGGTCGCAGACAACCCCAGGCACGTCGTCCACAACATGGCAGCGAGACAGCAATGCGTCACTGCGCCCGTGCAACCCCGGGGTGGCTGTCGTGCAAGCCCCCGCACTAGTTGCGCTCAGGCTTGGGCTTGTAATACGGCGCCACGTAAGGGGTCGCCTTGTGCATGACCGGCACTGGCGCCGGGGTACTCGTGATCGTCATGGCGACAGGCGTTTCCTGGGTCATTTCGACCAGCGTGGCAGGCGCGGGCGACCATGCCAGCAGCGGCGCCTGCGGGACGCCCAATATCGGGGCACCTTCCACCAACTGCGGCGGCGGTGGCGGCGGCGGGATTCCACCCGGGATGGGTCCCGGACCTGGAGCGGGAGCGGGAGCGGGAGCGGGCGCCGGGGCAGGAGCAGGAGCAGGGGCAGGAGCAGGAGCAGGAGCAGGGGCCGCCGCAGTGATCGTTCCCGTGGTGTGCGCGAGCACCGGGCCACAGCAGTTCAGCGCCAGGGCGTATGAGGCCGCATTGGCACCGCCCAGCGTGTAGCCGGAATAAGTGATGCCCTTGTTGGTTCCCACGTCCGCGGTATCGAAATTCGCGCTGCTGCCGGCGCCGTTGACCAGGGTGACGCCGTCGGGGTTGCCCTTCAGTGCGCTGAGCGAGGTGGTCGTGGTGCCGTCGTAGACCTTGTCGCCCCCGTCGGGGAACACCAGCATGTACTGGGTGAGCGTGGCGCCTTCGGTGAGGGTGAACCGGTTGGAATAGTCCGTGGGCGCCGCGTAGGAAATCGGGTTGTAGTAGATGTTCGCCGGCGCCGCGGTGACCACGGACAGCGGTGCCAGCGAATCGAACACGACCGTGCCACCCGCAATGCCCGGGCCGGTGCCATCGGTATCGGCGCTCAGCGTCATGCCCAGCGGCAGCCCGAGGCTGCGGGTGGGATCGGCGGTGCCGCGGGTCAGCGTGAGGGCCGAGAACACGTTCACGTTGTTGCCCGCGCACATCAGCAGATTGCCGTCGGTCACCGTGATGGCACTACGCTGATTGATGTCGTTGCCGGCGCTGAGCTTGATGCTGCCGTTGGTGGCGGTCAGTGCGCCGCCGACGTTGACGTCGCGGCCGCAACATACCGAGAAGTTGCCGTTGGTGGACGTCACGGCGGCGTTGATGTTCACGTCGCGACTGGCGTTCAAGGTGAGGGTGGTCGGCGTGCTGCTGGCCGTCCAGCTCACCGCGTCGTTGATGAAGATGTCGCCATTGCCCGTGCCGGTAGGGCCCGTGGTGTCGATGGTGATGTTGTTGGTCACCAGCTGCCCCGACAGCGTGGCGCCGGAGATGTTGTCGCCCGGCGCGCTGCCCACGGTGAAGTCCAGCGGATCAATCAGCCAGTGGCCGGTCGTGCCCTGCGCCGCGGACGTGCTCACCCGCGCGCCGGCGCCGATGTTGACGTGGGCGCCCGAGGTTTCGATCTGACCGCCGGCGCCGCCGTTCGGCGCGCTGGCGTCGAGGGTGCCGCCCACGTTCACGCTGCCGCTTTGCGTGTCGCCCAGCAGCAGGATCGTGCCGTTGCGGTTTTCGATCGTTTGCGCCTGGATCGTGCCGGTGTTGTTGACCACCGAATTGAGCAGGTGGTCGGCGGCCTGCGCGGTCAGCAGCACGCGGCCGCCGTCGGCCTGGATCAGGCCGCCCTGGTTGACCAGCGCGTTCAGCGCGCCCCTGGAAACCGAAACATTGAGCAGGCCGTCGCCGGCCACGTCCAGCGTCACCGCCTCGCCCGCGGCCAGCGCCACGCTGCCCAGCCGCGCGGAAATGATGCCGTCGCTGCTCACGCTGCGGCCCATCAGGGCGACATAGCCGCCGCTGGCGGCCTGGATGTTGCCGTGATTGACGATCGAGCCGGTTCCGGCGTTGGAGAACGCGTAGTGACCGGCGAGGAAGTCGGCATCGGTGATGCCCATGGTGGAGGCCACCAGCCCGCCCACGTTTACCGACGCGCTGTTGCCGAACAGGACGCCGTTCGGATTGAGCAGGAACACATTGCCGTTGGCCGTGAGGTTGCCCAGGATCACCGACGGGTCGGCGCCCAGCACGCGGTTCAACGCCACCGAGCTGCGGTCCGGCTGCACGAACTGCACCGTATCGCCCGCGCCGATGCTGAAGCTCTGCCAGTTGACGATGAGGTTCGCGCTGGTCTGGTGGATGGTGGTCGTGCTGCCGCTGGTGCTGATGCTGCCCTGGCCCGCCGCCACCACGCCCTGGGTGGGGCCGCCGGCATGGGCCTGCATGGCCAGCGCCAGCATCAGCGAACCGGCCAGTGCCTGCCTGCCCAGCGTGGCCAGGCTGCCGCTGCCGGCGCCGCGGGTGATGGTGAGCTGCGCGGCCAGCGGTGACGCCGCGGCATGGGCATGGGTGAAGCGGTCGGTACGTTTCATGGCAGGTTCTCGAAGGCGATACAGGGGGTGCGTCTCGGCCAAAAGGGGGGTCAGAAGTACTTGACCACCTGAATCCAGAAGCGACCTGATCGATCGGGTGCCGACGTCGCACGCCCGCTGCCAAGTTGGGTGGCGTAGTAGGTGGCCACCGAGAAGTTGCCGGGGTCGACCCAGGTGAGCCCGACGCCCGCGCTGCTGAGGGTCCGGCTGTTCGATCCGGCGTACCAGGGATGCTTGTTGATGGTGATGTGGCCGTTGTCCACGAAGCCGACCAGGTGCACCTGGCCGGGCACGCGCTCGGGCAGGCCGGTGAGCAGGAAGCGCGCTTCCAGGCGAGCGACATATCCCTCGTCCCCGTACGCTTCACCCTGCGGATAGGCGCGGATGCCATCCATGCCGCCGAGCACCAGCTTTTCCGAGGGGTCGAGGTTCTTCGAGGCGAGCTGGCCGGTGAGGCTGGCGTCCAGCGAGAGCCGGTCAGTTACCCGCTGCAGGCGCGCCAGGTTGAACGACAGCTTGCTGTACGAACCATCGGTTCGCGCGCTGACCGCATCGGCGGCACGCGACGCCGGCGTCCGGATATCCAGCGAGCCGAACGACAGGCCCAGGAAGAAGCTGTTCACGCCGCCGCCGCCGAAGGCGTCCTGGCGGTTGCCATACAGCTGGGCGGTCGCCACGCGGGCCTTGCGATCGCTGACCGAATCGAACAGGTCGATGTTGTCCTGGAACGTCTTGTCCTCGTAGACAAGGCCGGCCGTGAGATTGGCATCGCGCGAGCGCAGCAGCGGGTAGAAGCCGTAGGCGCTGGCCACCTTGGCCGAACCGTGTGCGCCGAGCGCGCTGAATTGCCGGCCCAGCACGTAGTCAAGCTTGCTGTAGGCGACGCCCACCGTGGCCCGGGCGACCTGCGCCTGGTACGAGACGCGGCCGTAGCGCAGGCCGTGGCCCGAGGTCAGCACGCGCAGGCTGGCGACATCGCCCCAGCCGAACGGCTCGTTGAGATTTACGGTCGCCCCCACACGATACTCACCGGTGTAGGGGTTGCCGGCATTGTCGGCATCCACGCTGCCGGTCACCCGCCGGCCGGGACTGACATCCACCCGTAGATCCGACGTGCCTACGTCGACGCCCGGCACCAGCGTCGAGGACACCTGCACGCCGGGCACATCGGACAGCAGCAGCAAGCGGCTCTCCAGCGGCTCGATCATGATCGGATCGCCGCTGGTGAGGCCATCCAGTTTTTGTTTCGCCCGCGCGTCGGACAGGCGGCTGCTGTTCTGCAGCGTGACCTTGCCGTAGCGACCCTCGCTGACCGTGATGGTCACGGTGTTGTCGGTGACCTTCTGCGCGCCCAGGAACGCACGCGCCACGAAGTAGCCGTGACTGCGATAGAACTCGGTGATGCGTGCGGCCATCGACTGCAGATCAGCCAACGAGAGCTGCGACCCGGGCCGGAAACCGGTCGCCGCGACCAGCTCCGCCTCGGAAAAGTGCTGCGCCCCGGTCACATGCAGCGTGTTGACCATGACCCGTACCGCGCTCTCGCCGGCTGTTGCTGGCGCCGTTGCCTGCTCGATGCGAATGGCGGGTGCCGCCGGCTGGGCGGTGGGCGGTTTGGGCAGCTGCTGGAGAAGCGTTCCCGCTCCGGGCTGTTGCTGGGCGAACGCACTCTGGCCGAGCACCAGAAGTGCCAGCGGAAGGAACGAGATTTTTTTCACTATGGGCGTCCTGGGACTCGTGTTGCGCAACCATCCCCGCAAGCCCTGCAATCAGGACGTGGACCGGTGGATGTGTGCGGGTGCAACCAGGCGCGGAACCGTTCCTGCTGGCGATTTCCTTGGAGCATGCTAGTCCTCGCCGTTTGGCGGAATGGACGATCCGGTCACAGAAAACAGGTTCAGTTTGAAGTAGGGCGCAAGGCTTGGGCGGCCCGCCATCCGATTGACGCGCACCGCTACTGCGGCAGAAAAATTCCGCCGCAAGGATGTGTGAGAAGTCGTCTGAAAAAGCCCCCTGCAGATGCAGGCGAAGCTGACCGGTGTCATGTGCAGCGCGTGTGACGCCGCGTGCAACGCGATCGTTGGTTCCTGACCTCGTCAGGTCGTCGGCGGGACGGGCCGCGGCGGCCCGGGTGGTTGCGGAAATGACGCCGAAACCAGCCGTCGGACGACACCCGCGCACCGGCGACGGCCACAGTGGTGCGGCCCGTGGCGGCCGTCAGGTCGATTCATGCGCCGGAAACGAACAAGGCCCGCTGGGCGGGCCTTGTTCGTTTCTGCATGGGTGTCGCGCTTACTTGAGCAGCGAGCGCAGCATCCAGGCGGTCTTCTCGTGATCCTTCAGACGGCCGGTGACCATGTCGGCGGTGCCCTCGTCGCCGGCGTCGGACGCCACCTTGATGGCGCCGCGCGCGGTGTGCGCCACGATCTCGTGGCCCTCCACCAGCTGGGCCACCATGTCCTTCCAGTCCGGCACGCCGGACTCTTCCTTCACCGAGCTGAGCTTGCCGAACTGGCTGTAGGAGCCCGGGGCGAACACGTCGAGCGTGCGGATGCGCTCGGCGATCTCGTCGGCGGCTAGCCACAGTTCGTTGTACTGGGTCTCGAACATCGCGTGCAGGGAGTTGAACTGCGGGCCGGTGACGTTCCAGTGGAAGCTGTGGGTTTTGAGGTACAGCGAATAGGTGTCGGCCAGCAGCTTGGAAAGGTGCTTGGCGACCGATTCGCGATCCTTCTTGGCAATACCGATGTTCATGGCCATGGTGCGCTCCTTGTGCAATGGGAAAACTCAGGCATTCAGCATAGTCGGGCCGCCTGACGCAGGGAAATGCAATCTGCCGATGCCGGCGATAGCCAGCCGCTATCATGTGCGGTCCCATGAACAATCCCGCCGCCCACGCTCCCTCTGCCGCCCCCGATGCCCGCCTGCGCGAACTGCGCCGCGCGCTCGACGGCGTGTGCAGCCGCGATTTCGGTCGTCTGCTCGGACGCTGGCGCGGGCTGTCGCGCCAGCCCGATGGCGCAAAGCTCGATGCGCTGGCCGTGGCGATCGAGGCTTCTGCAGCGAAGCGCCAGGCTCGCGTGGCCGCCAAGCCGGCGGTGAAGCTCGACGAATCGCTGCCGATCACCGCCCGCGCCGACGAGATCGTCGAGCTGATCCGCAAGCATCAGGTGGTGGTGATCGCCGGCGAAACCGGCTCGGGCAAGACCACCCAACTGCCCAAGCTGTGCCTGGCCGCCGGCCGCGGCGAAGCCGGCATGATCGGCTGCACCCAGCCGCGCCGGCTGGCCGCGCGTTCGGTGGCCAGTCGCGTGGCGGAGGAGCTGGGCACCGGCATCGGCGACCAGGTCGGTTTCCAGGTGCGCTTCACCGACAAGGTGTCCGAGCGCACGCTGGTGAAGTTCATGACCGACGGCATCCTGCTGGCCGAGACGCAGGGCGATCCGTGGCTGTCCAGCTACGACACCCTCATCATCGACGAGGCGCACGAGCGCAGCCTCAACATCGACTTCCTGCTCGGCTATCTCAAGCGCCTCGCCGCTAAGCGGCCGGAGCTGAAGATCATCGTCACCTCGGCAACCATCGACACCGCGCGCTTCGCCGAACATTTCGACGGTGCGCCGGTGGTGTCGGTGGAAGGGCGCGCCTATCCGGTGGAGCTGCGCTGGCGTCCCGTCGATACCGTAGGAGCGCACCCTGTGCGCGACCCTGCCGCCCAAGGCGGCCGCGCACAGGGTGCGCTCCTACAGTCGAATTTCCAGCAAGGCAGCGCCGAGCACATCGCCCAGGTCATCGACGAAATCATCGCCGACCGCAGCCTCGGCGGCGGGCCCGGCGACGTGCTGGTGTTCCTGCCCGGCGAGCGCGAGATCCGTGACGCGCACCTGCTGCTGTCGCGCCGGCAGTACCGCGAAACGGAAATCCTGCCGCTGTATGCGCGGCTCTCCGCCGGCGACCAGGACCGCGTGTTCAAGCCCGGCCCCAAGCGCCGCGTGGTGCTGGCCACCAACGTGGCCGAGACCTCGCTCACCGTGCCGCGCATCCGCTACGTGGTCGACACCGGCACGGCGCGGGTCAAGCGCTACAGCCAGCGCAGCCAGCTCGAACGGCTGCACGTGGAGCCGGTGTCGCAGGCCGCCGCCGACCAGCGCAAGGGCCGCTGCGGCCGCATCGGCCCGGGCATCTGCTATCGCCTGTACGACGAGGCGGATTTCCAAAGCCGCCCGCGCTACACCGATCCGGAGCTGCTGCGTTCGTCGCTGGCCAACGTGATCCTGCGCATGCTGGCGCTGAAGCTGGGCGACGTAGATCAGTTCCCGTTCCTGGAGGCACCCGACCCGCGCGTGATCGCCGACGGCTACCGCCGCCTCGCCGAAATCTCCGCGATCGACGAGCGCCGCGAGCTCACCGCCATCGGGCGCACGCTGGCGAAACTGCCGATCGACGTGCAACTGGCGCGCATGCTGGTCGAGGCCAACCAGCTTGGTGCGCTGCGCGAACTGCTGACGGTGGTGTCCTTCCTCAGCATCCAGGATCCA
>DASUJJ010000404.1:0-9921 GCA_036279335.1 Dyella sp. | reverse complement strand
ATCGTCGGCGGTTCGCTGCTGCTCTATGCGCTGCGCGCACCGAAGGTGGCCGGCGGCAAACCGTTCGCGGTGGTTTCGCGTGAATCGGCGATCCTGGTCGGCAACCTGATGTTCACGGTGGCCGCGGCAATGGTGCTGCTGGGCACGCTGTTTCCGCTGATAGGCGATGCGTTCAACCTCGGTCGCATCTCGGTGGGACCGCCGTATTTCGGCTTCCTGTTCCCGCTGCTGATGGCGCCGGTAGTGCTGCTGCTGCCATTCGGACCGTTCCTGCGCTGGGGCCGCGGCGAGTCCGGCCTGCTCAAGGCCATTGCCCTGCGCGCCGGCGTGGCGGGCGTGGGCTGCGCCATCGTGGCGGCGTTCTTCGTGCAAGGGCAGCTCAAGGCGATCGCCGGCGTGGCGGCGGCCGTGTGGTGCGCCACCGGCACCCTGCTGTATGTCTACAAGCGCTATCGCGAAGTGCCGCGCGGGCGCCGCTATCCGGCCGAGATGGCCGGCATGCTGCTGGCCCACTTCGGGCTCGGCGTATTCCTGATCGGCGTGCTGCTGTCCGAATCGCTCAGCGTCACGCGTGACGTGCGCATGGCGCCGGGCGATATCCAGACCATCGGCAGCTACAGCTTCCGCTTCGACGGCGTGAAGCAGACCTCGGGCCCCAACTGGCGCGGCAGCCAGGGCAGCGTCAGCGTGCTGCGTGATGGCGCGGTGGTGAGCGTGATGCACCCGCAGAAGCGCACCTACACCCGCGAGCAGGTGCAGACCGAATCGGCGATCGATCCGGGCTTCACCCGTGACCTCTACGTGGCATTGGGTGAGCCGATGGACGCCAAAAACCTGGGTGGGGCCTGGGCCATGCGCATCTACTACAAGCCGTTCATCCGCTGGCTGTGGGCGGGCGGACTGTTCATGATGCTGGGCGGCTTCGTGGCGGCGGCCGACCGGCGCTTCCGGGTACGGCGCAAGGTCGACGCGACCGAGAGCACGACCGCGACGGCGGCAACGCCGCTGGCTACCGCGCGCGAGTCGCACGCATGAGCCGGCTGCTGCCCCTGATCGCCTTCCTGGGCTTGTGTGGCCTGTTCGGCTTTGGCATCTGGTGGAACGCCCACCACGACCAGACCGCGATTCCCTCGCCGCTGATCAACAAGCCGGCGCCCGAGTTCGCCCTGCCGGAGCTGTACGACCCGTCGCGCACAGTCACCAAGGCCGACCTGCTGGGCCAGCCCTACCTGCTCAACGTGTTTGCCAGCTGGTGCATCGAGTGCGGCGTGGAACACCCGCTGCTGAAGGCCCAGGCGCCGACGCTGGGCGTGACCCTGGTTGGCTACAACTACAAGGACCAGCCGCAGGACGCCAAGGCGTGGCTGGAGAAGCACGGCAACCCCTACGCCGTGCTGATCGCCGACCTGTCCGGCCAGACCGCGATCGACTTCGGCGTGTATGCCGCGCCGGAAAGCTTTCTGATCGATGCGAAGGGAGTCATCCGCTACAAGCGCATCGGGCCGTTCACGCCCGAAGTGATCGAGAAGGAACTCAAGCCGGCGATCGCCGCGCTGAAAAAGGAAGCCCCATGAAACGCCTGCTTGTCCTCGCCACCGTGCTGTTGTGCCTGTTCGCCGGCGCGCTCGCCGCCCAGGCGATCGAGCCGATGCCGTTCAAGAACCACGCGCAGGAGCTGCGTTACCAGCACCTCACCGCCGAACTGCGTTGCCCGATGTGCCAGAACGAAACCCTGGCCGACTCCAACGCGCCGATCGCGCGTGACCTGCGCCACCAGGTGTTCACCCTGATGCAGCAGGGCAAGAGCAACGATCAGATCAAGCAGTATCTGGTGGACCGCTACTCGACCTACGTGCTGTACGACCCGCCGGTGAACCCGGCCACGTGGCTGCTGTGGTTTGGTCCGCTGCTGATCCTGCTGATCGGCACCGTGGTCGTGGTGATGACCATCCGCAAGCGTGCGCGCGCCACTTCCTCGGTCGCGACGGCGCATCTCGATCACGGGGACGATTGGTGAAAATCATGTTCTACGTTGTTGCCGCCGCGATGATCGCGGCGACGCTGCTGGTGTTGTTGTGGCCGCTCATGCGCCACGGCCGTGCCCAGGGCCGCTCGCGCGGCGTGTTTGCGCTCGCGCTGGGGATCGCCTTCGCGCTGCCGCTGGCGGCAGCCGGCCTGTACCTCACCGTGGGCACGCCGCGGGCGCTGGACGGCGTGACCAGGCAGGCGCCGGCGATGGATGTGGGCCAGGCGCTGGCCGAGCTGCGCGCGCACCTGAAAGATTCGCCGGACGACGCGCAGGGCTGGCTGCTGCTGGCACAGACCACCTCGGCAATGGGCCAGAGCAGCGAGGCGCGCAACGCCTACGATCAACTGCTGCGCCTCGCCCCGAACAATCCCGTCGCCATGGTCGGCTGGGCCGAGGCCGACTCGATGGCGCGTGCCGACCACCGCATCGAAGGCCGCTCGCGCGAGCTGCTCGAGCGCGCGGTGAAGCTGGAGCCGGACAACCAGCGCGCGCTGTGGCTGCTCGGCATCAGCGACTTCCAGCAGGATCGCTACGCCGATGCCGCGGCCACCTGGCGGCGCCTGCAGCCGCTGCTTGAACCGGGCTCCAGCGTGGCCACGGCGGTCGCCCAGCAGATCGCCGCGGCGGATGCGCGCGCCGGCGGCGGCGCGCCTGCCCCGGCATCAAGCGTTGCGACCGCCGCATCGCAAGGGCCCCGCCTGACGGTGCAGGTGAGCCTGGCGCCGGCGCTGAAAGACAAGTTGAAACCCGGCGACACGCTGTTTGTCTTCGCCCGCGCCGAGCAGGGTCCGCCGATGCCCCTGGCGGTGGCGCGCCTCGATGCCGGCCAGCTTCCGGCCACGGTGGAGCTCACCGACGCCATGGCGATGGCGCCGACGATGAAGCTGTCCACCGTGCCGCGCGTGTTCATTGGCGCCCGCATCAGCCACAGCGGCCAGGCGATCGGCCAGGCCGGCGATCTGGAGGGCGATGCCGGCGTGGTGGCGGTGGATCGTCGCGAACCGATAGCGGTGCTGATCGACCAGGTGCACCCGTGAGCGATGGGCGGCGCTACTGCGCCCTGCCCTCGCCGTTCCCGATGAAGCGAGGCGGCGCGCTGCATGGCGCCCGCGTCGCCTACGAAACCTGGGGCACGCTCAACCCGGCGCGCGACAACGCGGTGCTGATCCTCACCGGCCTGTCGCCCAGTGCCCACGTGGCCTCGAACGCCGACGACCCCTCGCCAGGCTGGTGGGAAGCGATGCTCGGGCCCGGCAAGGCGATCGACAGCGACCGCTGGTTCGTCATCTGCGTTAACTCGCTGGGCAGCGACAAGGGTTCCACCTGCCCGGCCTCGATCGACCCGGCCACCGGCCAGCCCTACCGCCTCACGTTCCCCGAGCTGGCGCTGGAAGACGTGGCCAACGCCGCGCACGAGGTGGTGCGCCAGCTCGGTATCGAGCGCCTCGCCTGCCTGATCGGCTGCTCGATGGGTGGCATGAGCGCGCTGGCCTACATGCTGCTGCACCCCGGTTCGGTGCGGGCCCACATCAGCGTGGACACCGCCCCGCAGGCACAGCCGTTCGCCATCGCGATCCGCTCGCTGCAGCGCGAGGCGATCCGGCTCGATCCGGACTGGAACGGCGGCAACTACGACATTCACGCCAGCGAGGGCGGGCGTTACCCCGACATCGGCATGAGCATCGCGCGCAAGCTGGGGGTGATCACCTACCGCTCGGCGATGGAGTGGAACGGCCGCTTCGCGCGCATCCGGCTCGATCCGCAGCAGCGCGAGGATCACCCGTTCGGGGTGGAATTCCAGGTCGAGTCCTACCTGCAGGGCCACGCCGAGCGATTCGTGCGCACGTTCGACCCCAATTGCTATCTCTACCTGTCGCGCGCCAGCGACTGGTTCGACGTGGCCGAATACGGCCACGGCAGCGTGCGCGAGGGGCTCAAGCGCATCTGTATCGAGCAGGCGATGGTGATCGGCGTCAGCACCGACATCCTGTTTCCGCTCGAGCAGCAGGAGCAGATTGCCGACGGCCTGCGCGAAGCGGGCGCGACCGTGGAATTCGTGGCGCTGGACTCGCCGCAGGGACATGACGCGTTCCTGGTCGACATCGCCAGTTACAGCCCGGCCATCGGCGGCTTCCTGCGGCAGCTCTGACCGCAGTCACGCCGCGGCGGTGGCGCGCTGATAAGATGGCGCAGCCCCACGCCGTACCGAGACCGCCATGCTCGCCCAGGAATTCCCCGGTTGCCGCCAGCTGATCGACGCGATCGACGATGCCGTCAGCCAGCCCTCCACCCACGCCATCACCGACGCCCTGCGCAACAGCCTGTGCCGCCTGATCCGTGCCCAGGCCGTGACCCTGCCGGAATGCGTCTACGAGACGGCCGAAGGCCGCTACGCCCGCCGCGAGCTGTATCGCAGCGAAAAGCACGGTTATTGCGTGGTGGCGATGACCTGGGGCCCTGGCCAGGGCACGCCGATCCACGACCACTGCGGCATGTGGTGCGTGGAGGGCGTCTGGACCGGCGCGCTCGAGGTGGTGCAGTACGAGCGCCTTGCCGACGAAAACGGCCAGTGGCGCTTCCAGCCGGTCGGCTCGATCCAGGCCGGGGCCGGCTCGGCCGGCAGCCTGATCCCGCCGCACGAGTACCACGCCATCCGCAATCCCAGCGACGATGCCATCGCGGTGAGCCTGCACATCTACTCCGGACGCATGACCCACTGCGCCACGTTCCAGCCGGCCGAGGGCGCCCAGTGCTACGAACGCCACGACCGCCAGCTGGGGCTCGACCCCCTGCATTGAACCCGGCATAATCGCCGCCTGCGTTGCCGGTGTGGCGGAATGGTAGACGCGGCGGACTCAAAATCCGCTGGCAGCGATGTCGTGTAGGTTCGAGTCCTATCACCGGTACCAGATGTAAAAAAACCCCGCCTTGTGCGGGGTTTTTCATGCGCGCGAAGGGGGCCCGGCATCAGCCGAAAAGCTCCGCCTCGTCTGCTTCGTGCCAGCTGCCATCGGGTTCCTGCACCTGCACCGGCGGGTGCGTCACGCCCCACGCACGACTGAGCTTGGACCGCATGGCCATGGCCGCGCGCACCGCATCGGTGCGGGTGTCGAACGTGCCTACGCGGACCACCTCGCGACGCACGATCCAGGGGGTGTCGTCGGTGTAGGGGACAAACAGGCGAACGGGTTGCGGATCCATGGCATCTTCCTCGACAGGTCCTGACCGGGCCGGGGGGCCGAATGCTTTGCGACGCGCGGAAAGCATTCCGGAGAAAACGGTCGCGCCGTGCAGTTTCATGCCGGCGTGCTGGTTCCTTTGCCTGCCGGAGCATCGACGATAGCGCGATTTTTCGCCGGGAAGATGTCGTGCCCGGCCTCCGGTCAGAAACCGCTCAGCTACTGGCGCTACAGCGACCGGGCCACGCGGAATCCCACCCGCGCGCTGCGCACGCTGGCGTCGACGCCCTGCCGATACGCCGAACGGTCCTGATCCGGCGCACTGCCCCATGAGCCACCGCGCACGACATGGGCACTGCAGCCGGGATTGATCCAGGCGCTGCCATCGCGCGGCGCGCGCAGGTAGCTGTCATGCCAGCAGTCGGCCACCCATTCAGAAACGTTGCCGTTGATGTCGTACAGGCCAAACGGGTTGGCGGCAAAGCTCATGACCGGCGCAGGCCCCCAGTAGGCGTCCCGGTAGCCGCGGAAGGCGTTGCTCCAGCGCCGGCCGTTGCGCGAGCGGTCCAGTGCACCGGTGAGATTTTCCACGCGCTTGTCCGGCGCGCCGTCGCCCCACCAGTAGCGGGTGGTGGTTCCGGCGCGCAGCGCGTACTCGAACTCGGCCTCGCTGGGCAGGCGGTAGGCCTTGCCGGTGCGCTTGCTCAACCACTCAGCGTAGGCTCGGGCATCGTTCCAGGACACATTGACCACGGGCAGGTCATCGTCAGCCGGACGGCCGACGTAGTCGTCCTCCCAGGTGGCCCGCGCATCGTCGCGCAAGGCGCCACTGCGCTCGTCGTACACGCTGGCGCCTTGCATCGTCACCGAATCGGGTCGGTAGCCGCTGGCGCGCACGAAAACGCGGAACTGGCCCACCGTCACTTCGGTGCGGGCCACCGCCACGCCCGAATCGAGCGTCACGGCATGACGCGGAGTCTCCGCATCGCTGCGTCCGTCCTCGTCGTCGGGAGCGCCCATCTGGAAACTGCCGGTGGGAATCACCACCATCGGCGGCGCCTTGCCCGGCAGGTCGACGAAACTGTCGGTAAACACCTGGCCGGGATGATAGTTGGCGTAAAGACGGGCGTTCACCAGCTGAGCGCGGAAATCGTCCAGGCCGGGCAGGTCCGACCGCGTGGCGCGGGCCTGCGCGGCGAGCTTTTCCGCCAGCGACAGGTTGCCGGCATCCAGCGCCGAGCGCGCCTGCGCCAGCAGGCCACCGGCGCGCTGGTTGCGCATGCTTTCCACCCGCGCGCTCACGTCGCGCATCGCCGACGAGTTGGCGCGGATCGCCTGCGCCTCGGCCAGCGCCTTGTCGGCGCCGGCGAAGTCGTTTTGCGCAACGGCCGCCAGCGCGCGATCGAGCACGGCGCGCTGCACCTGCAGAAGGCCTTGCCGGGCCACCGCGTTTTGCGGATCGAGCGCCAGCACCTGGCGGTAGATGGCGAGCGCGTTGCCATCAGCCGGCGCATCGGCCTTGCCCTGATCGAGCAATTCAGCCGCCTGCGCCAGCATCGGGCGCACCTTCGCAAGCGTGTCCAGGCTGGCCTGGAGTGACTTCACGTCGTCGTCGGAGCCCGGCAGCGTGCGCAGCACGGCGATCAGATCACCCGCCGCCCCTTCGTCGCCGAGCGCGATGGCCTGGCCGATCGCGGCAACCAGCCGCGCGCGCGACTCGTACAACCCTTCGATGGCGCGCCGGCTGTCCGGCTTCAGCTTGAGGGCCTGCTGATAAAGGGATGCCGCGCTGTCGTCCGCCCCGGCTACCTGGCCAGCATGCAGCGCCTTGTCGGCGCGTTCCAGCAGCGCCACCACCTCGGGCGGATCCTCGCCCTTCTGCGCGGGAATGGCCGGATTGCGCCGGGCCGTGTGCGCAGCGATCACCGCCGCCGGCGCCAGGGTCAGCGGCGGCCCCGCGTCGATCTCGCCCGGATCAACCAGTGACAGGGCGCTGGAGCCCGCGTTCGCCGGCCTTGCCACGCCGAGCGTCATCGCGCGGCGCGGCGCCACGCTGTCCGGATTGACGTGGAATACCCGCGGAAAGAAGTGATAGGCGAGCGCAAGCGCCAGCACGAGCACGCCAAGGGCACCACCGAGGGCGCGCTGACGGGCGACATTCGTGCGGCTGGGCATCTTGGGGCGTCCTCGTGGGGCCTGTTATCGTGCCACGCCAACCGCGGGCAATCGACCATCCCCGGCTCGCACCAGCCCGCACGCCCTTGCCCCACATCCCGTCCGCTCCGAAGGAACCGCTGCATGTCCCTGCCCGCACTGCCCAACGATGCCGAATGGATCGACCATCGCGACGCGCTTGATCGCTGGCTGGGCGAATTGCCGGGCGATGCCATCGTGGGCATGGATACGGAGTTCATGCGTCGCAACACCTTCTACCCGCAGCTGGCGCTGCTGCAGCTCGGTTGGAACGGCCGCTACGCGCTGATCGACCCGCTCGCCTTCGAGCTCGGTGATGCGTTGCGCCCGTCGCTGCACGCCGGCGATGCGGTGACCGTGATGCACAGTGCCGGTGAGGATCTGGAAACGCTGGCACCGCTGCTTCCAGGTGGCCCGTGCACGCTGTTCGATACGCAGATCGCCGCGGCCTTCGCCGGCATGGGCCTGGGCGTGAGTTATCGCGCCCTGGTCGCCGAGCTGTGCGGCGTCGATCTGGACAAGGGCGAGACCCGCTCGGACTGGCTGCAGCGCCCGCTCACCGATTCGCAGCGCCTGTACGCCACCCTGGACGTGGTCTACATGAGCTCGATCCACACCCAGCTGAGCGAGCGTCTGCACCAGCGCAACCGCAGCGCGTGGCACGCCGAAGACTGCGAACGGCTCAAGCACCGCGCCGGCGCCCGCGAAGGCGAAGCCCAGCCGCAGCGATCCATGCGCGGGGCGGCGGAGTGGTCGCCGCCGCAGCAGGCGATGCTCCGTCGCGTGCTGCAGTGGCGTGATCGCACCGCCCGAGCGCTGGACCGCCCGCGCCCGTGGCTGCTTGAAGACGCATTGACCATGAGCCTGGCGCAGCATCCGCCCGGGACGCTGGCCGAGCTCGATCAGCGCACCCGCGGCCAGCGCGCGCTGCGCTCGCCCCAGCGTGCCGAACTGTTCGAGCTGCTGCACCAGCCGATGGATGAGAGCGAGATCGCCGCGACGGCCACCATCCCCGCCCATCCACAGGGCGAAGCGAAAAAGGCGCTGGCCGCGATGAAGGACTGCGTGGACGCGCTGGCCACCGAGCTCGACCTGCCCAGCGGCCTGCTCTGCCCGCGCAAGGTGCTGGAGGAATACGTCGTCACCACCGAGTGGCCGGACTTCCTCGAAGGCTGGCGCCGCGGCGTGCTGCATGATCGGCTGCCCGCCCTGCTGCCCGGCTGATCGGCCCCGATGCAGGGGTCTTGGCGCGGCCCGGACGCACTGCTAACATGCGCCGCTCTTGTGGGGCCATAGCTCAGCTGGGAGAGCGCGTCGTTCGCAATGACGAGGTCGGGAGTTCGATCCTCCCTGGCTCCACCACTCGAATCGCTGCAACAGGAAACCCGCCCACGGCGGGTTTTTTGTTGCCAGTCCGCACGCTGCCGGCGCGGCAACGCAGCTGACCGACGGCCGTGCGCAGCCACAAATCGACACCCCCGTTGTTGCATGCGTTGATGCATGGGCAAGGCGAGACCCTCCATCAGCCGGCAGCGGGGCTCTCATCGGGTACGCCGCACCGCAGCGCAGTGTGGCAATCCCGGGCGACGGCACGTGTCCGGTGGAACCGTTTCGATGCGACGAAAACATGCGACGGGCATCGGCACGATCACTCGATACACTGCATGGAGGTGCGCGGGCGCCGGTGGGCCGGAAGCAAGTCGGTCGCCGGATCGGCCGCATCGAGGAAGGCCGGCGGCGGCAGCGTGACGGCTCGACACGAAGCTCCCGCCAGGCGGGGCTCCGCGACGATGCCGCCCGCAGCAAGAGTGGTGCCCTCGAGACGATTCGAACGTCCGACCTGCCCCTTAGGAGGGGGCCGCTCTATCCAACTGAGCTACGAGGGCAAGACCCGAATTCTGGCATGGATCAAGGCCCCGACGCGACGCCCCGCGGTCGGCCCGTGCGAGCCGGCCTGCTAGACTTGGGGTTTTCACCGCGGCGGTTGATCTCGCCGCGACGTCCGCTTGAAGGAGCACGCATGTCCCACGAAATCCTCAAGGCGCTTGGCCTTTCCGCCGAGCTGTCCGGCACGTATCTCGGCCAGGGCGAATGGTCCACGACGACCGACGCAGGCACCCTGCGTCCGGTGAATCCGGCCACCGGCGAGGTGATTGCCTCGGTGCACGCATCCAGCCAGGCCGACTACGAAACCATCGTCGAGCGCGCGCAGGCTGCCTTCAAGGTGTGGCGCACCACTCCGGCGCCGCTGCGCGGTGAGGCCGTGCGGCTGTGCGGCGAAGCGCTGCGCAAGCACAAGGACGCGCTCGGGAGCCTGGTCTCGCTGGAGATGGGCAAGATCAAGCCCGAGGGCGACGGCGAAGTGCAGGAGATGATCGACATCGCCGACTTCGCGGTCGGCCAGAGCCGCATGATGTACGGCTACACCATGCATTCGGAGCGCCCCGGCCACCGCATGTACGAGCAGTACCACCCGCTTGGCGTGGTCGGCATCATCTCGGCGTTCAACTTCCCGGTCGC
>DASUJJ010000403.1:0-2559 GCA_036279335.1 Dyella sp. | reverse complement strand
CCGCGGAACACCGCCCAGTTCAGCGCGCTGCCGTCGATGTCGCCACCGCGCGTGGCGATCGGCCAGCCCGCCTCCACCATCACGCGCACCGCCTCATCGGCATTGGCCGAAGCCAGTTCCGGCAGCAGGCGCAGCGCGGCGGGCGACAGTCTGCCGATGAGGCCGGGATCGTCGGCGAGCATCGCCTGCACGCTGGCGCGATCGCCCCGCGCGCAGGCGTCGAGCAGGGCATCGCCGGGCCGGTCATCGGCAACCGCGCCGGCCCGCACCAGCTGTTCGGCTACCTCGGTGAGACCCAGGCAGCGCGCCATGCGATAGGCCGAGGTGCCGTGGTCGTTGCGCGCCGAGGGATCGGCGCCGGCGCCGAGCAGCAGGCCGATCACTTCGGGCGAGCGGCGGCGCCGGATCGCGTGCAGCAGCGGAGACCCGCTGGGACCGGGTTCGTTGGCGTCGCCGCCGTGGGTGAGCAGCAGACGCACCGTGTCGGGGTGCTCGTAGTCGAGCGCGCGGAACAGCGCGTTGCATCCGGTGACGCGCGCACCGGCGTCGAGCAGCAGTTGCACGATCATCGGGTCGGCGACTTCGGTGGCGTGGTAAAGCGATTCGTTGTCGTTGGGATCGGCGCCGGCCTGCAGCAGTCGACGGGTGAGCGCGATGTCGTGATTGCGACCAGCGGCGCCATACAGCACGCTCAGCGGATCGCCCGGAGCCTGGGGGTCGGACCAGCGCGCGTTCGGGTTGGCGCCCGCGGCGAGCAGCAGATCGACGCAGGCGCGAATGCCTGGCGCGTACGCGGGCAGGGCGATCATGCCGGAAAAGGTGGCGCAGGCCAGCGGCGGCATGCCGCTGTCGGCGTGTGGGGTGTTGACCCAGGCCGCATCGGCCGCGATGGCGGCCTGCACCGCGGCGACGTCGCCGATGGCGCAGGCCAGCGCGGGCTCGTCGGCCAGCAGATTCGGGTACTCGCGCAGCAGGCGCTCGGCCAGCGCCGGCCGGGCCACCTGATAGCCATGACCGAACGCCCACTGCCGCCATGAGCGCCTGCGTGCAGCGGAGTCGGTCGAGATGGTCTGCAGGGCGACGTAGTCCCGCAGTTGCGACCACGCATCGAAGCCGTACTCGCGCGCGATGCACGACTGCGCGTCGTGCAGGCGCAGCGCCATCGCAGCGATCGCGGCGTGGTCGAGCCGCGCGGCGGCGGGCAGGGCGAGGCGGATGCGTTCGAGCGAATCGGCATCGCCGCGGCGGATGCCGTCGAGCAGGGCCTTGGCCTGCTTCTTCAGATGGTCCAGGTGCGGACGGTCGGGCAGCGTTTTCATGACAACCTCCATGCAATCAGTGCCGAAGGTCCGCAAGCCCGGCTGCACAAAGGTTGGTGGTGGCAAGCAACTGACAAGTGGGTTGAACCCTTTCCGCGGACCCGGAGGCGGCTTGCGACGCCGGGGCGCGAGCATAGCAAAGGCCGCGTCGGCACGAGCTTGCTTGAAAGCCCCGGCAGGGCACCCACGTGATCATGTCCTGCGGCCCCGCGCGAGCACGTCCGTCCCCAGACGCTGGCCCGTCGCCGTGGTCTCGCCCTCTCCCTGCAAGGACGTCCCCATGCACATCGATCTCTCCTCCCGCACCGCCATCGTCAGCGGCTCCACCGCCGGCATCGGCCTGGCCATTGCCCAGGGTCTGGCCGGTGCCGGCGGGCACGTCGTCGTCACCGGGCGCACGCAGGCGCGCGTGGATCAGGCCATCGCGACGATCCGCCAGGCGCTGCCGCAGGCCAGGCTCACCGGCGTGGCGGCCGACCTGGGCACGGCGGAGGGCGCCGCGCAGCTGATCGCGGTGATGCCCGAGGCCGACATCCTGGTGAACAACCTGGGCATCTTCGAGCCGAAGCCGTTCTTCGACATTCCGGATGAGGACTGGCAGCGCTTCTTCGAAGTGAACGTGATGAGCGGCGTGCGGCTGTCGCGCCACTACGCGCAGGGCATGGCCAGGCGCGGCTGGGGTCGCATCCAGTTCGTGTCGAGCGAGTCGGGCGTGCAGATTCCGGTGGAGATGGTCCACTACGGCATGAGCAAGACCGCGCAACTGGCGGTGTCGCGCGGCCTGGCCGAAACGCTGGCGGGCACCGGCGTGACGGTGAACGCAATCCTCCCCGGCCCCACGCGCTCCGAAGGCGTCAGCGATTTCATCGGCAAGATCGCCACCGGCCGCGGCGTGCCGGCCGAGCAGGTGGAGCGCGAGTTCATCGCCACCGAGCGCCCCAGCTCGCTGATCAAGCGCCTGGCCACGGTGGAGGAGGTGGCCAGCCTGTCGGTATATCTCGCCTCCGAGCAGGCCTCGGCGACCACCGGTGCCGCCGTGCGCGTGGATGGTGGCGTGGTGCGTTCGATCGTCTAAGGCCTGTTCGGTTTGCGCATCAAGGCGGGTGGCCACGCGCCATGAAGTGCGCTCCTCGGCGCGCACGTATGGACCGCATGCCGGCCCACCGATGCGGACGCTCGCCGGCTTTCGCATCAAGGTCGCTGATCCATTCGCGACACCCTGGGGAGATCCGGCGCGATG
>DASUJJ010000402.1:0-4346 GCA_036279335.1 Dyella sp. | reverse complement strand
GCGGCCGACCCGCTCAAGCGCTGGAAGCTGTCGCCGGTGGATCTGGCCGCCCGCGAGAAGTACGCCGAGATCGGCCACCTGCGCGACGTGATGATGGCGCGCACCCACGCCGCCCATGCGCCGTGGTTCGTGGTCGACTACAACGACCAGAAGCAGGGCCGCCTCGCGCTGATGCGCCACCTGCTCGATCAGCTGCCCGACGTGCGCGTGCCCGACACCCAGGTCAAGCTGCCCAAGCTGCGCGGCAAGCCCAAACGCGAAAAGCTGGCCGACGCCAGCTTCTGGATCGCACCGCCGGGTTGATCCACCGTCAGCCGGTGGCGAACCCGCTGGCGCTCCATGCCGCGCACGGCTCGCGCAGCACCTGCGCGACCTGTGCCGCCGGTGGCCCGCGGTGCAGCCAACGCTCCAGTGCATCGATCGCCTGGGGATCGCCGCTGGCGATCACTTCCACCCGGCCATCGGCCAGATTGCGCGCCACGCCGGTCAACCCCAGCGCGAGCGCCTGCTCGCGCGTGCCGGCGCGGAAGAACACGCCCTGCACGCGACCGCTGACCAGGAAACGCGCCGTCGGCATCACTTCGCGTCGTTGATCGCGGCCTTGAGCGCATCACCGGAGATCGGCCCGACGAAGCGCTTGGCCACCGAGCCATCGGGCGCAATGAGGTAGGTGGTGGGCAGGCCGCGCGGCTCGTCGAACTCCTTCGGCGGATTGTCCAGCGTCACCTGCGCGATCGGGTAGCTCACCGGGTGCTTGGCGACGAAAGCGCGGATGTCGGCGATATCGCTGTCGTCATACGCAAGGCCGATCGCGGTGACGTCCTTGCGATCGCTGACGAACGCGGAGATGTCGGGCATCTCCTTGATGCACGGCACGCACCAGGTCGCCCAGTAGTTCACCACCACCCAGTGACCGCGCTGCGCGGCGAGGTCGTACGGCTGGCCGTCGAGCGTGGTCACCTTGAGCGCCGGCTTGGCCGGCATGGCGGCGTGCGCAGGTGCCGCGATCGCAGCGGCGGCGAGCAGGGCCAGCGGAATGAAGATCTTCATGGAACGGACTCCTCGGGAGCGTCCACCGCATCGGCGGACGGGGGATAGATACGGTCGAGCCGGGCGCCGAGCGCGGTGTCCAGCGCCTGGGCCACCACGCCCAGCAGCTCGATTAGCACGTCAGGCAGGACCATGCCCAGGCGCTGCACCTCCTCGGCCGGGTTCAGCGGCAGACGGTAATGCGTGCCGGCATAAACCCGCAGCAGATCGGTGCTGTCCAGGCTGCGCGTGAGCAACCAGCCGCCGGCCTCGCTGCGCTGGATCAGATCGGCGCGCTGCAGGTCGTCGAAATAGCAGCTCACTTCGCTGCTACGCAGATACGGCTCCAGCAGCTGCACGGATGCCGGGTCCACGCAATCGCCGTCGCGCTGCGCCTCCACGAAATGCTTCAGCACGACCAGCAGGCCGAGGAACTCCGCCCCATCGGGCAGCGCGTCCACCGGCGGGTGGTATTCGAACGCATTGATCGACGCGGCGATCGACGCGCCGAGGATCACGATCACCCACGACAGGTAGATCCACAGCAGAAACGTGGGGATCACCGCCAGCGCGCCGTAGATCTGCTCGTAGGTCTGCGCATTGCGCACGAACAGCGTGAAGCCCCAGCGCGCCATCTCGAACAGGATCGCCCCCAGCAGCGCGCCGATCGCCGCATCACGCTTTCTCACCGTGCGATTGGGGATCACCGCGTACATCAGCCACAGCGTGATGAAGGTAACCACGAACGGCAGCAGCCCCAGCAGGTGGTCCGCAAAGCCCTGGTCGAACCTGCCCGCCGCCTGCTGCAGCAGCGGCAGCGCGGTGACGTAGGACGATGCCGCCAGTCCACCCACCACCAGGATTGGCCCCAGCGTGAGCGCCGCCCAGTACAGCAGCAGCCGCGAGCCCCACGAACGCGCCTGATGCACGCGCCAGATGCGGTTGAGGCGATCCTCGATGCTCACCATCATCGACAGCGCGCTGAACAGCATCACCAGCACGCTGATGCCGGTGAGGCTGCTGGCGTTGCTGGCGAAGCTCTCCAGCGCCAGCTGCAGCTTCTCGCCCGCCGCCGGCACGAAGTTGTTGAACACGAACGACAGCAGCGCGTCGCGCGCGGGCGCGAACGCCGGAAATACCGAGAACATCGCGAACACCGCCACCATCAGCGGCACCAGCGACACCAGCGTGGTGTAGGACAGCGCACCGGCCGTCTCGAAGCACTTGTCGTCGACGAAGCGCTGCCAGATGAACCGGCCAAAGCTGATCGTGCGGTCGCGGTTGAACGGCTTGGCCATCGGGGTCCCTTGGATGGTCGAGGGATGGGCAGGAGGCGGACAGGACACAAGCGTGGCGCCATGGCGCAGCGCCGGTCCAGCGAGCGAACGTTACACTAGCGCGCCGCCACTGAACCGCCCACGCGCATGAGCTCCAGCATCCTCGTCCTGTACTACAGCCGCAGCGGCCACACCGCGCAACTGGCGCGACTGATCGCGCGCGGGGTGGAGGAAATCCCCGGCATGCAGGCGCGGCTGCGCCAGGTGCCGCCGGTGGCGCCGGTCACGCAGACCGCGCAGCCGCCCGAGCCGGACGAGGGCGCGCCCTACGCCACCCGCGAGGATCTGCTCGACTGCGCCGGCCTCGCCCTGGGCAGCCCGACCCGCTTCGGCAACATGGCCGCACCGCTGAAGTACTTCCTCGACTCTACCGGCGCGGAGTGGGCCAGCGGCGCGCTGGTCGGCAAGCCCGCGGCCGTCTTTACGTCCACCAGCACCATGCACGGCGGGCAGGAATCGACCCTGCTCAGCATGGCCCTGCCGCTGCTGCACCACGGCATGCTGCTGCTCGGCCTGCCCTACACCGAGCGAGCCCTGAGCGCGACGCTCACCGGCGGCACACCCTACGGCGCCAGCCATGTCGCCGGCCCCACCGGCGACAACGCGATCAGCGAACACGAACGCGAACTGGCCCGGGCCCTGGGCCGCCGCCTCGCCGAGACGGCGCGCAAGCTGGCGGTCGGCGCATGACCAGCGCAGCCGCACCGCTGCGACCGGTCTACCGCGTCGGCCTCGCCGCCTGGGCCGCGCTGGTGGCGCTGCAGCTGATCTGGCACGCCTGGCTGGTGCCGCCCGAGCGCATGCCGCTGGCGCTGCTACTGGCGATTACCGTGCTGCCGTTGCTGCTGCCGCTGAGCGCCCTGCGCAACGTGCGCCGCGCCCTGCTCTGGGTCGGCGTGCTCAGCCTCTTCTATTTCTGCCACGGCATTTCCGAAGCGTGGAGCTCGCCCGCCGAACGCTGGCTCGGCCTGACTGAAATCGCCCTCACCGTGCTGCTGATCGGCGCACTGGGCGCCGGCGTCACTCGCAGGAAAAGCTGACGGGCGACGGTCACACCGTGGCGACGTAGGATGAGGTGCCGCAGCGATGGCGGCGACCGCGGAGTAACGGCCATGACGTTTCTGCAGGATGCCCCCCGATTGCCGCATTCCTACCGCAGCGACCGCGTGCTGCGCGGCCTGCTCGATCGCATCGTGACGGCCGAGCGGCGGGCCGCGCTCGACGCGGACCTGGATGCACTGGGCGACTACGCACTGCACGCGTGGCAGCGGTCCGGTGAGAGCGTGCGGCGCAAGCCCGTGCTCACCACGTGGGACGCATGGGGACAGCGGGTCGATCGCATCGAGCTGACCGACGCGTGGCGCGAAGGCCCCGGTATCACCACGCGCCATGCGGTGCTCGTCGCGGGACATGAAGCGCATCCGGACGCGCGGCTGGAAGCCTTTGCACGCGTCTACCTCTATCACCTGGCCAGCGAGTTCTACACCTGCCCGCTGGCGATGACCGACGGCGCCGCCACCGCGCTCAAGGCGTCCGGCAATACCGCGCTGATCGAACGCGCCGTGCCGCATTTCCTCAGTCGCGATCCGGCCACGTTCTGGCTCAGCGGCCAGTGGATGACCGAGACCGCCGGCGGCTCGGACGTGGGCCGCACCGAAACGATCGCGCGGCGCGATGCCGCCGGACAGTGGCGGCTGCACGGCCGCAAGTGGTTCAGCTCGGCGGTGGTCGGCGAGGCGGCGCTGGCACTGGCGCGGCCCGAGGGCGCCGGCACCGGTACCGGCGCGCTGGCGCTGTTCTACGTCGAGACGATGGACCGCGGACGCCGGCGCCCCGAGCTGGTCATCGACCGCCTGAAGGACAAGCTCGGCACGCACGAGCTGCCTACCGCCGAAATCCACCTGGACGGCCTGCCCGCCTGGCCCGTGGGTGAGCTGACGAACGGCGTGCGGCAGGTGGCGCCGATGCTCAACGTGACCC
>DASUJJ010000401.1:0-6943 GCA_036279335.1 Dyella sp. | reverse complement strand
GACCCCGGTGGCGGCGCCCGTGTTGCTCGCGCACTCGGCCGAGATGGCGCAGGCGCTCGGTTTCAGCGAGGCGGACGTGGCCGCGCCCTGGTTTGCCGAGGTGTTTGGCGGCAATCGCCTGCTCGATGGCATGCAGCCCTGGGCCAGCAACTACGGCGGGCATCAGTTCGGCCACTGGGCCGGGCAGCTCGGCGATGGTCGGGCGATCTCGCTGGGCGAGCTGGTGACGGCGGGCGGCGAGCGCCTGGAGCTGCAGCTCAAGGGCGCCGGTCCCACGCCGTATTCGCGCACGGCCGACGGACGCGCGGTGCTGCGCTCGTCGGTGCGTGAATTCCTCTGCAGCGAGGCGATGCATCATCTGGGCGTGCCGACCACTCGCGCGCTGAGCCTGGTGGGCACCGGCGAGTCGGTGCTGCGCGACATGTTCTACGACGGCCATCCAGCCCATGAGCCGGGCGCGGTGGTGTGCCGGGTGGCGCCCTCGTTCCTGCGCTTCGGCCACTTCGAGCTGCCGTTTGCGCGCGGCGATCATGCGCTGCTGCGCCAGCTGGTGGAGTTCACCATCCGGCGCGATTTTCCGCACCTGCAAGGCGAGGGCGAGGCGCTCTACGCGGCGTGGTTCGGCGAGGTGTGCGAGCGCACGGCGTACACGATTGCGCACTGGATGCGGGTGGGCTTCGTGCACGGCGTGATGAATACCGACAACCTGTCGATCCTCGGCCTCACCATCGACTACGGCCCGTACGGCTGGATCGACAACTACGATCCGGAATGGACGCCCAACACCACTGACGCCGGCCGGCGCCGCTACCGCTTCGGCCAGCAGATGCAGGTGGCGTGGTGGAACCTCTCGCGGCTGGCCTCGGCGCTGTCGCCGCTGTTCGCCAGCGTCGAGCCGCTGCAGGCCGGGCTGGACTGGTACGCCAGCACCTATGCCACGGTGGAACGCCGCCACGCGGCGGACAAGCTGGGCCTGGCCGAATCGCGCGTCGAGGACGACGCGCTGCACGCCCAGCTGCGCGGCCTGATGGCGCAGGCGCAGATCGACATGACGCTGTTCTACCGCGCGCTGCTGGACTTCGACCCCGCGCAACCCGTGCCGACCGCGGCCATGGAAGACGCGTTCTACGACGAGGCGCTGCGCCGGGACAACGATGCCGCTCTGCGCGACTGGCTGGCGCGCTACGCCCAGCGGCTGGCGCAGGATCCGCAGACGCGCGAGCAGCAGCGCGAGCGGATGCGGCGCGTCAATCCGCGCTACGTGCTGCGCAACTACCTCGCGCAGGAAGCGATCGACCAGGCGACCGCCGGCGACCTGTCAGGCGTGCACACCCTGCTCGACGTCATGCGCCGCCCCTACGACGATCAGCCCGGTCGCGAACGCTATGCGCGCAAGCGCCCCGACTGGGCGCGCGAGAAGGCCGGCTGCTCGATGCTGTCGTGCAGTTCGTAGGCATCCTCGTCACGACGTGGCCGCACGTACGACGCAGGAAGTGCGGGGGCGCAGGTCGGGTTTCACGCAGAGCTGCCTGACCCCGTTCGCGGCGGCACGTTCGATCTCATGTACAGACTCATGAAGCGCCAGACGCGGCGGGTGGCGATGCGCACCGGTCCAGGTTGCCCCGCCGCCTGCTGATGCCGCTGCGGAGGCGGCGCACCGGGCGGCTGCAGCGAAGGACGGGGCATCAAGTGCACATTGGCGGATGGGCGGGCGCCGGCACCCGGACAACAGTCGCCGGACGAGCGCGACGCAGGGCCCCGCGCGGGCTACCTGCGCATCGATACGGACAGGTAGCCCGGTCAGCGCAGCGCCTGCGCCACAAACTGGCGCAGCTGGCCCGCATTGAGCGCGCCGGACTGGCGCGCGATCTCGCGCCCCTCACGCAGCAGGATCAACGTGGGAATGGAGCGGATGGCAAAGCGCTGCGCCAGCGGCTGCTGCGCGTCGGTGTCCACCTTGGCCAGCCGCACGCGCGGTTCCAGCTCCTTCGCGGCAGCGGTGAACACCGGCGCAAAGCCGATGCACGGCCCGCACCAGGTAGCCCAGAAATCCACCAGCACCGGCAGATCGCCGCGACCGGCGACGGCGTCAAAGTTGGCGCTGGTCAGCTCCACCGGATGACCGGCGAACAGCGGCTGGTGACAGCGCCCGCAGCCGGGATTCTGGTCGAGGCGTTCAGCAGGCACTCGATTGAGCGCGCTGCAGTGCGGGCAGGGGATGGCGAGCGGCGAGGTCATGGCGCGATCCGAAGGCAAGGATGCCCTCCAAGATGATGGCCCGCGCGGGCGGAACAAGTCCCCGGCGCGCAGCCGGCCGCGGGCGCCGGCGATGGATGGCTGTAACGCTGAATTGGATCAGCGAAGCCAATCGACCATGATCGACGCACCGGCAATCGGATCGACGAGGTGACGACGGCCGGAATCCGCCAATAAGAGACTGTCAGCCACAAAAGATGTCTGCCGCAAACCGGCTGTTCGCGAGACGCAAAAGCGGCTGCCGATCCGGCGCTGCTGTCGAATCACGTCAAGCCTAGACTCGACAAACGCGCTGTTTGAAATCAATATCTTTGCCTCGAATCGGATCTGCCGACGCAACAGGACGCGTGGATGAAGTCGACTCGCCTGCTCAAGACCGCCCTTTTCCTGGCTTTGCTTGGCATCGCCACCAGCCAGACGGCGTTAGCCACCGACAGGGGTTCGAGCTGAGGATCTGCGAGGGTGCCTCGCCTAAGCCGGAACTGCTCGCAGGGCTCCGCAAGCTCGACGATGGCTCCACCGAGCCACTGGACAACTCCCACGTCCAAGCATTCAAGCAACTGCTTTCCTCTTATGGATGGCCGACCTATTCGTGCACAGGTGTCTCCGGAATCGACATGGCCGGGCGATTGCTTTATCGGGCCTCCACCGATCACAACTTTCAGCTAGCGGTATTGCGCGGCATGGATCCGCAGGTCGGCGTTGACGTCGATCCGTACCATTTCGCCAATCTCTGGGATGCTGTTTCCCTCCAGTATGACGGCAGCCAGACCTACGGCACGATCATCGCGGCGGAAGCGAGTGGCAAGCTGCATCCGGTAGGCACCCTGAAGAACGAAAGCTCACGCCTGTTTTTCCGGGATTTCTACGGGCTGCCGCCGTACTCTCCGCATCACCTGGGGTCAGCCGATGCGGGGATCGGTTACGCACATTCAGGTTGGGATGGGCGCCTGGGTCGGCCGCAGCCGACGTACAGCGAACCTGGGCTTCGCGACCTGCTGGGCGAGATGATCTCCAAAGACCAGCAGGCAAGGATGGACGCTATCCAAGCCGAGGGAGATGAGCGCAAGCGCTTGATGCACGACGTGGCTACCATCGATGCGGACAACCTCGTGAGGCTGAAGAAGATCTTCGCCGAGCATGGGTTTCCGGATGTCGGGATGGTGGGCCGCGATGGGGTTTCCACCGTATTTCTGCTAGTACAGCACGCCGATTCCGATACGGCCTTCCAAAAACAGGCGCTCGCCCTGGCGAGGCCGTTGATGCTGTCACGCCAGCTTTCGCGTCAGCAGTACGCTTATCTGGTTGATCGTGTCCTTCTCGCCCAAGGCAAGAAGCAACTATATGGCACGCAGGTCTCGATCAAGGGCGGCAAGCCGTCTCCGTTGCCGGTCGAGGATGCTGCTCATCTCGATTCACGTCGTTTGTCGATGAGCCTCGGGCCCGAAAGCGACTACCTGGACCAGATCGAAGCGCAGTATTCGCAGCATTGACTCGGATGTCCGGGGACCGCCATGCCCGCTGCCCGCGCACGCTCCGGGCGACTGCCACTGCTGCCAACTGCTGCCGTCCCGCCTGCTTCTCGCTTGAGCGCCCTGCCACGGGACCGGCTTACGCTCGGGCTGTGTTCGCCCGATCAATGGAGCATTCGCACGACCACAACGCAACGGCCAACGAGGGGCAAGCGTCGCAATTGTGTAGGCAGCGGGCTTGCATTGATCGATCAGATCGCACGCTGGTGCCCGGTGCCCGCTATGGGCCGGTTTCAGCCGGTCGCCGTTGGCCAACTATCGATGATGCGGGTCGGCGCTGATGGGCAGCATGATGCCCCAATTCCGGTGCGCGCAGATGGTGCCAGCGGGAGCAACAGAGACACTTTAGGAAGGCGTGGCGTGAGCATTTCGGAGAGCCCTGCGGCGAGCAGCCGCGTTGAGCCTGGATGCCGCGCACGTCACTCCGATTACCTCGGGGACGACTGCGTCAGAAGTGATCCGCGCTGGCGGCGGCCCAGTCATCGGCGTACGCCGCCGGCACTCCATCTCCCAGCAGCGTGCCGGGGGGCAGATAGCAGTGGAGCTGCGCGTAGTCGCGTCCCTGCTGGTCGGGCATGCGGTGCATGATGTGCCGCGGTTCCAGCTGGTCCGGATCGGCGACGCCGAGTGCGCCGGTGATCTGCAGGAAGCTGTCCAGCGTGGCGCGGTGGTAGCGCTTCACGTGCTCGGCGCGCTCGTCGATCTTGAGAGCGCGGGCGCGGCGCTTGTCCTGCGTCGCCACGCCGGTGGGGCAATTGTTGGTGTGGCAGCGCATGGCCTGGATGCAGCCGACCGCGAACATCATTGGCCGCGCCACGTTGCAGATGTCCGCGCCGATGGCGATCTTGTGCACCATGTCGAAGCCGGTCACGACCTTGCCGCTGGCGATCACGCGGATCTTGTCGCGCAGGCCGCAGCCCACCAGCGCGCTGTGCACGAACGGCAGCGCCTCGTTGATGGTGAGCCCGAGCCGATCGGAAAGCTCCACCGGTGCCGCGCCGGTGCCGCCTTCGGCGCCGTCGACGGTGATGAAGTCGGGCAGGGTGCCGGTGTCGAGCATGGCCTTGCAGATGGCGAGGAACTCGCTGCGCCGGCCGATGCACAGTTTGAAGCCGACCGGTTTGCCGCCGCACAAGCTGCGCAGGCGTGCGACGAATTCCAGCAGTCCGCGCGGCGTGCTGAATTCGGGGTGCGAGGCGGGTGACAGGCAATCCTCGCCCTCGGGCACTTCGCGAATGCGGGCGATTTCCGCGTTGACCTTGGAGCCCGGCAACAGGCCGCCGTGGCCCGGCTTGGCGCCTTGCGAGAGCTTGATCTCGATCATCTTGACCAGCGGGTTGGCAGCCTTCTGGCGGAAGTCGGCGTCGTCGAAGCGGCCGTCTTTGGTACGGCAGCCGAAGTAGCCCGAGCCGATTTCCCAGATCACGTCGGCGCCGTGTTCGAGGTGGTACGGGGTGAGCCCGCCCTCGCCGGTGTCCTGCGCAAAGCCGCCCATCGCCGCGCCCTTGTTCATGGCGAGCACCGCGTGGCTGCTGAGCGCACCGAAGCTCATTGCCGAGATGTTTAGCCGCGAGCTGGAGTACGGCTGCGTGCATTGCGGCCCGCCGACACTCACGCGCTCACCGGTCTTGGGCACCTGCTTCACGTCGATCGAGTGCAGGGCGTAGTCGTAACCGGACTGGAACACGTCGTACTCGGTGCCGAACGGATGCGTGCCGTCGCCGCCGTTGCCGCGCGATTTCACCAGGTCGCGCTGCTGACGGTTGAACGGGCGTCCGCTGTGGTCGTCCTCCAGAAAGTACTGGCGGATCTCCGGGCTGATGAACTCCATGATGTAGCGCAGGTGGCCAACCACCGGGTAGTTGCTCAGCACGTTGTGCGACGAGGCGATGTCGCACAGCCCCAGCACACCCAGCGGCACGATGATCAGCAGGGCCCAGGCGGCCTCGGGCTGGAAGGGAATCAGCGCGGCGACGATGGCCAGGGCCAGCGCCGACAGCGCATAGAACACGTAACGCCACATGCAGGCGGTCCTCCGACGGATGGCGCCGGAAAACATCACGGCGCGTCGTGGTGGTTCCGTCCGGTCGCATCAATGGTGCCGTGTCGGCGGGACGGGGCGAGTGATCCGGCCGGCTCGCTGGCGGCAGCCGGATCAGCCTCGGAGTGTGCCTGCCCTCGCGTCCACTTGGCATGAAGCCGGGCGCGCGGCGCGCCGCATCATCTTGCGTTGTACAGCGCCCTCACGTCGTGACGCAGCTGCGCCTGGCTATCGAGGCGGGCGTAGAACATGTGGCCGCCCGGGTACGCCTTCACCTGCACGCGGGTGGGATCGCCCATCGCCGGCATCTGGTCGACGATCAACTGCGACACCATGAACGGGCAGGACAGGTCATCCCAGCCGTGCGCGATCAGCACGCGCAGGCCCGGATCGTTGGCGACGGATTCGCGCAGTTCGTTCACCGAGCCGCGGTTGGCGTCGTCGTCCTGGTGCCACAGGCGGTTCACCTGGTAGCTGAGCGCGTTGTAGCGCGCGCCGGTCTTCCAGCCCACCGTCTTGGTGACGAAGTTGACCATTGCCGTGGTGGTGGGCGCGATGATGCCGTTGAGGATCGGGTCGCCGGTGCGCTGCTGCGGGGCGTACGGGAACGGGTCCCATGCGGTGACGTTGGAGTCGTAGCGGCTGCCCAGCTTGCCTTCGGCGCGGTAGATCTCGCGCAGATAGGCCTGGGTTTCGATGCGCCCGCCGGAGCGCTTGACGAACACCGGATCGAGCCCGGTGAGCTCGGTGACCTTGCGGATCATCGCCTCGGTCGCGGCCGGATCGGTGCGGCCCTTCATCAGGGTAGTGGCGTATTCGCCGCGGGTGTAGGCAATGATCGGCGCCATTGCCTCGGCGGTGAGCTTGTGCTGCCGTTCCAGATTGGCCGCCGCGATCGAGGGCAGGGTGAGCATCCACGGCAGTGGCGAGACGTACTCGTCATCCGACGCCGCCGGGTCGAGGTAGGGCGACACCAGCACCACACCGCTCATCGCCACGCCGAGCTGGGTCTGCAGGTAGTCGGTGATGCGCGGTCCGCGGAAGCCGCCGTAGCTCTCGCCGACGAGGTACTTGCGCGAATCCATGCGGCCGTTTTTCACCAGCCAGTCGTAGA